>NZ_JBRREI010000064.1:0-22971 GCF_056760195.1 Stenotrophomonas sp. STEN020 | reverse complement strand
CATTGTTGGAGTCCTTGGCAGATACGCCATCTGATGATGCATCTGCTTCGCGGCTGACGCCGCTCCTACAAACGCCGAGCTGCACGTGTGAACCAGCCAAAAAGAAGGCCCGGCATTGCCGGGCCTTCTTCTTTCGCTGATCGCGGTCAAACAACCGAAATCACCAGATCACAACCCGCTTGTCGTCGGCTCGTACCATCGCATCGCCAGCCTTGCACTGGAACGCAGCGGCATACGACGGCATGTTCGACGGCGCGCCATTGGCACGGAAGTTGGCCGGAGCGTGCGGATCGGTGTTCAGGCGTACGCGCAGCTCGCCATCGGTGAAGTTGCGACGCCACACGGTGGCCCAGTTCATGAAGAACCGCTGGTCCTGGGTATAGCCATCGACCGGCACATTGAGCTTCGCGTCTTCCTTCAGCGCCATCTGCAGCGCGTCGTAGGCAACGGTCAGGCCGCCGAGGTCACCGATGTTCTCGCCCAGGGTCAGCTTGCCCTTGACGTTGACGCCCGGCAGCGACTCATAGCCATCGAACTGCGCGACCAGCTGGTCGGTGCGGCCGTTGAACGCAGTGCGATCAGCATCGGTCCACCAGTTGTCGAAGTTGCCGTTGGCGGCGAACTGGCTGCCGGAGTCATCGTAGCCGTGCATCATTTCATGGCCGATCACCGCACCGATGCCACCGTAGTTGAGTGCCGGATCAGCCTTGGCGTCGAAGAACGGCGGCTGCAGGATCGCGGCCGGGAACACGATCTCGTTCTTGGTCGCGTTGTAATAGGCGTTGACGGTCTGCGGGGTCATGCCCCACTCGGTCTTGTCCACCGGCTTGCCGATCTTGCCCAGCATGTAGCGGTAGTTGAACGCCTGCGCGGCCTGCACATTGCCCAGGTAGCTGTCGCCGTTGGTGGTCAGGCCCGAGAAATCACGCCACTTGTCCGGGTAACCGATCTTCGGGGTGAAGCTGGCCCATTTCTCCAGCGCCTTCTTCTTGGTATCCGCACCCATCCACGGCAAGCCTTCCAGGCGTGCCTTCAGCGCGACCGACAGGTTCTCCACCAGGTGCTGCATGGCGACCTTGGATTCGGCCGGGAACACCGCGTCCACGTACAGCTGGCCCAGCGCTTCGCCCATCGAGCCGTTCACCGAATCCAGCACGCGCTTCCAGCGCGGCTGCATTTCCTGCTGGCCGCGCAGGGTCTTGCTGAAGAAGTCGAAGTTGGCCTGCTCGAAGTTCTTGCTCAGGTACGGCGCGGCGTTGTCCACGGTGTGGAAGCGCAGGTAGGCCTGCCAGGTGGCAGCCGGTACGTCGCCCAGCATCTTGTCCAGTTCGCCGAAGAAGCCCGGCTGAGCCAGCGAGAACTTGTCCTTGGCGGGAATCTGCAGCGTGTCGAACAGCGCGGTCCAGCTGAAGTTCGGGGTCTGCTTGTCAGCATCGGCGGCGCTGACCGGGTTGTAGCGCTTGGCCGGGTCACGCAGTTCAATGCGCGACAGCGAAGCCTTGGCCAGACGGGTTTCGAAATCCATTACCGCCTTGGCCTGCTGCTTGGCCTGCGCCGCATCGACGCCGGACAGGGTCAGCAGCTGCTCGATGTAGGCCACATAGGCGTCACGGATCTTGGCCTGCGAGGCGTCGAAGTAGTAACCCTTCTCCGGCAGACCCAGACCGCTCTGGCCTACATAGGCAATGACGTTGGCCGAGTCCTTGAAGTCCGGGCTGGCATACAGCGAGAACAGGAAGCCATTGCCCTGCGCATAGGCATCACGCAGGTAGCCGGTGATGGCAGCGGTGTCATTCAGCGCGGCGATCTTGTCCAGTTCCGGCTGCAGCGGCTTGATGCCAGCGGCCTCGATGGCGGCTTCGTCCGAGCCGGTCTTCCAGATGTCGCCAATCTTGGCTTCGTTGGAACCGGCCGCGGCCTTGCCAGCAGCAGCCTGCTGGACCAGTGCGTGCTGCACTTCCAGCGAGCGCTCGCGCAGGATCTCGAAGCTGCCCCAGGTGGTCTGGTCGCCCGGTACCGGGTTGGCCTTGAGCCACTTGCTGTTGACGAAGCCATTGAGGTCGGCGCAAGCCTGCACGGCCGGGTCCAGATCGGCGGCGTTGAGCGAGATCAGCTGGGTCTTGAGCTGCGACTGATCGAACGCAGCCTTGGCTTCAGCAGCCGGCGCGGCGGGAGCTTCGGTCTTGCCACAGGCAGCGAGCGAGGCAGCGATTGCAACCGTCAGGGACAACGGGACGAGCTTGGAAAACGACATGGACATCTCCGGCCAAACAGGGAAAGGCCGCGCGTGGCGCGCGAACCAACCCGTGAGACTAGAGGATTGACCGCCCTGAAGCGAACCGCCGAAAGTCACGTCGCCAGCATCGCAACAGTTTGTACCAGCACAGTCAGCCTCCTGTCACGTTGCGCGACTCGGAAGCGAGCAATCAACGCACCCGCAATAGCGAACCAATCACCGCCACACAGGCCAACGCCCCAGCTGCAATCAGGAACGCTGCCTGCAACGACCACTGCTGGGCGATGAAGCCAATTGCTGCCGGGCCCAGCAGCACGCCCGCATAGCCCATCGTGGTGACTGCCGGAATGGCAACACTCTCCGGCATACGGGTCTGCCGCCCGGCCAGGCTGAACATCACCGGCACGATATTGGCGCAGCCAATGCCAACCAGCGCGTAGCCGAGCAAGGCCACACCGAAGCTAGGCACCAGCGTGGCCAGCACAAAACCGCCGCAAGCCAGCAAGCCACCGAGCAATACCGCAACACTAGCCCCGAGCCGGTTCACCAGCCCATCACCGAGCAGACGTGTGGTAGTCATGGCGATGTTGAACGCGACAAAGCCCCAGCCGGCATGGGTCAGCTCGACACCACGCACGTCATGCAGGAACACCGCGCTCCAATCCAGCATTGAGCCTTCGGCGAGAAAGCTGATGAAACATACCGCGCCAATCACGATCACAACGCCGCGCGGCAAGGCGAAACTGCTCTCGCCCTGCTCGGCACGTTCACTGCGCCACCAGCGCGACGACAGTGCAGTGATCGCCAAAACGCCGGCAGCCACCACCAAGGTCGACAACAACGCGCCTCCGCCAATCGACAACAGCAACGTCACCAATGCCGCGCCGGTCAAGGCACCAATGCTATAGAAAGCATGGAATCCGGACATCATCGCGCGCCCGGATTCACGCTCCACCACCACCGCCTGGATATTCATCACGCAGTCCATGGCGCCGATGCCGGCGCCGAACACCAGCAGCACAACACCGATACTCAGCGGCGTGGATGCAACGGCCAGCAACGGCAGCATCAGCACCATCATCAGTACGGTTGCCAGCATCACCGGCCGGCAACCATGACGCGCAGCCAGCATGCCGGCCAGCGGCATCGACAACAGCGAGCCCAGGCCGAGACACAGCAACAACACACCAAGCATTGCGTCATCCAGACCTGCGCGGGCCTTCGCAAAAGGTACCAACGGCGCCCAGCATGCAATCGTAAAACCGGGAACGAAGAAGGCTGCGCGCGTGGCTATCTGCTGGCTGCGCTGTAGTAGTACTGGATTGGTCACTTGTTGTTCCTGGATGTTGTTCTACTGCAGGTACCTGCGTGCGAAAGCGTCACTGAATCAAGCTTTCGCAACGGCAACCTGATACAGGCGCGGCGCAATGGGCGCCAACCGCCGCTGCATTTCCACCGGGACACGGTCACTGATCAGCAGTTGATCAACCTGCTCGATGCCGGCGATACGGAAGCTGCCACGCGCGCCGATTTTTTCATTGCTGGCGACTATCAGCGTGGTATCGCTGACGCGCAGCATTGCCTGCTTGAATGCGCACTCTTCGGCATTGATTCCCCAGATACCCGTTTCCGGATCGACCGCACAGACGCCGGGAATGCAGACATCGGCCTGCAACTGCGTCAGCTGCTGCAATGCGATGGAACCAATGGCACCGCCACTGCGCGGATCAATCCGCCCACCGATCATCACCACTTCGGCAGCCGACGCACCAGCCAGTGCATCGGCAACTGCGGGCGAGTTGGTAACCACGGTCAGCGCGGTGCCACGCAGGGCGCGGGCGATCTCGACATTGGTGGAGCCCGCATCCATCAGTACAACCTGCCCGGGCAGCAACAGCGATGCAGCCTGCACAGCCAAGGCACTGCGCTCTGGATCATTCCGCCCTACCCGCTCAGGCAGGGCGTCGAACTGCGGCGTAGGCAACAACGCCCCGCCATACACCCGCCGGCACAACCCTTTGGCTGCCATTTCGCGCAGATCGCGACGGATGGAGTCCTCGGAGACCGCGAACGCAGCCGCCAGATCATTGGCGACCACGCGACCGTGCTTGTGGAGCTGTTCGAGGATGCGCTGCTGGCGCTCCTGCGGGAGTGCATCGGGGTCCGAGGCGGTCATGTGATGGTTTTCTGTGTTGATGGGAATCTGGCTCGGCACCGAGGTCATCGATAGTCGCCACTCCAGGAGAACCGACGCTTGATTGCCGAATCATGCATCAACGCGCCACATCGTGCAACTTCATGCAAACCAAAGAATGAATGAACCAGCCCGGCCGTCGCGCTTGAGGGCGCTGCGGCATTGATGGTTCAAGTTACGTCGGGAACCCGCCCGGGTGACACTCAAAAGAACCGCGCGTTACAGCCAAGGCTTTACCCCTCACAAGCCCTCCCCTTCGCGTTGCGAAAGGGAGGGGGCAGAAGCCACGGCAAGTCACGGCGTGTTTGCTTCAACCACACCCGCAGCAAGCGCCAGCTGCTCGGCTTCGGCAGCCCCCTTGCGCTCGCTGTAACGGCTGACCAAGTAGTCGCTACGTCCGCGCACCATCAACGTGAACTTCACCAGCTCTTCCATCACATCGACCACGCGGTCGTAGTACGGCGAAGACCGCATGCGCCCTTGCTCATCAAACTCTTGCCAGGCCTTGGCTACCGAGGACTGGTTTGGAATGGTGACCATGCGCATCCAGCGGCCCAGCACCCGCAAGCTATTGATCACGTTGAACGACTGCGAGCCGCCGCAGACCTGCATCACTGCCAGGGTTCTTCCCTGCGTTGGGCGCACACTGCCATCCTCCAACGGCAACCAGTCAATCTGGTTCTTGAACACCCCTGTCAGCGTGCCGTGCCGCTCCGGCGATACCCATACCTGCCCTTCCGACCACAGCGACAACGCGCGCAGCTCCTGCACTTTCGGGTGTTCCTTGCCGCAACTGTCGAGCAGGGGCAGATCGTGGGGATCGAACAGCCGAGTTTCTGCACCCAATTGCTGCAGCACGCGCTCGGCCTCCAACGCCAGCTTGCGGCTGAACGATTGCGGCCGAAGTGAGCCATACAACAACAGGATGCGCGGCCTATGGCTGCCCGATTCGGCCCCCAGAAATTCAGCACGGGGTTCGGGCAGCAATTCCAAGTCGATGTTGGGTAGAGGGTTGGGTGTTGCTTGATTGGCGATATTCATTCGACTATTCTAGAAACATGGAAATGAATCAGGCAATAGCCGCCCTCACCGCACTCGGCCACGCCACCCGCCTGGCCGCCTTTCGCCTGCTGATCGAAGCCGGCCCACCGGGGCGTATGGCCGGCGACATCGCCCAAGCCTTGGCGGTACCCAATGCGACGCTGTCCTTCCACCTCAAGGAGCTGGTGCATGCCGGGCTGGTGCAGAGCGAGAGCATCGGCCGCAACGTCTGCTACCGGGCCAACTACCCGACCATGAATGCACTGATGGCCTACCTCAGCCACAACTGCTGTGCAGGTACGCCAGACCCTGGCTGTGAAGTCACACCGAGCCAGCACTGCTGCTGAGCAACCGCCGAAATCACCTTGAAACCGAGACGCACTGATGACCCGCAACGTTCTCTTCCTGTGCACCGGCAACACTGCACGCAGCGTGCTTGCCGAAGCCACGCTGCGCGCCTGGGGCGGCAATCGTTTCACCGCCTTCAGCGCCGGCAGCCAGCCGACCGGCACGGTCAATCCATTTGCACTCGCCCAACTGCTGTCCGAAGGCATCGCCAACGCCGGCCTGCGCAGCAAGTCATGGGATGAATTCACCACCGACGATGCACCGCGCATGGATCTGGTCATTACGGTCTGCGATTCGGCTGCTACCGAAACCTGCCCGGTGGTGTTTGGCGATTTCGTCCGCGCGCATTGGGGCCTGTCGGATCCGGCAGTGATTGAAGGCAGCGATGACGCCAAGCGTGCGGCGTTCGCGCAGGCGCATCGCATCGTCAAAGCGCGCCTGCTGGCGCTGCTCGCGCTGCCCGCGGCAGTGTGGAATGACCGCCAACAACTTCAATCCGCGCTCGACAGCATTGGCTTGGTGCAACCCGACGAGCTACAAGCTCCGTGACTGAGCAGGCACTGCGCATGGGTGTGTTCGAACGCTACCTGAGCTTGTGGGTCGCGTTGTGCATCATCGTGGGAACCGCACTAGGTCATCAGTTCCCGGACGCGTTTGCTCACCTCGCCAGCATGGAAGTAGCCAAGGTAAACCTGCCGGTCGCGGTACTGATCTGGCTGATGATCATCCCGATGTTACTGAAGGTGGACTTCGGCGCGATGGGGCAGATCAGTCAGCACTGGCGCGGAATCGGCGTCACCCTGTTCATCAACTGGGCGGTGAAACCATTCTCGATGGCGGTGCTTGGCGGCCTGTTCCTGCGCCACGTGTTTGCCGAATGGCTGCCTGCCGAGCAGATTGATTCGTATATGGCCGGCCTGATCCTGCTGGCAGCAGCGCCGTGCACCGCCATGGTGTTCGTATGGAGCAACCTGTGCAGGGGCGATGCGAACTTCACCCTGAGCCAGGTCGCCTTGAACGACGCGATCATGGTGCTGGCGTTTGCGCCCTTGGTGGCTTTGCTGCTGGGTATCTCGGCAATCAGCGTGCCCTGGGCCACGCTGTTGCTCTCGGTGACGCTGTACATCCTGCTGCCGGTGGTGCTTGCGGTGCTGCTGCGGCGCTGGCTGCTGCGTGGTGGCGGGCAAGCACGTCTGAATCATGTATTGGAACAGCTTGGACCGCTGTCGTTGACGGCATTGCTGGCAACGCTGGTGCTGCTGTTTGGTTTCCAGGGCCGGCAGATCATTGAACAACCGCTGGTCATCGCCATCCTCGCCGTACCCATCCTGCTGCAGGTCTACTTCAACTCCGGGCTGGCGTACCTGCTCAATCGCAGATTGGGGGTCGCCCATTGTGTGGCAGGACCTTCGGCCTTGATCGGTGCCAGCAACTTCTTCGAATTGGCGGTTGCCACTGCGGTCAGCCTGTTCGGTGTGCATTCGGGGGCAGCACTGGCTACCGTGGTTGGCGTGCTCATTGAAGTGCCGGTGATGTTGTCGGTGGTGTACCTCGTCAACCGCAGCCGACACTGGTACGAAGCCGAGCCCAGATAGACGTCGAAGCGCGCAACACACCTAGACAACGCCCGGCCAGCGCCGGGCGTTGTGCGTTTACGAAACGCCTCAGCGAGCGCGCGGGTTCGGCAGGAAGGCGGCGACGATGCCCAGCAATGGCAGGAACGAGATCAGCTTGTAGACCCAGATGATGCTGGTGTGGTCGGCCAGCACGCCCAGTACTGCTGCACCGAGCCCGCCCATGCCGAAGGCGAAACCGAAGAACAGGCCGGATACCGTGCCGATGCGGTTGGGCATCAACTCCTGCGCATACACCAGGATCGCCGAGAACGCCGAAGACAACACAAAGCCGATGACCATCGTCAGGATCATGGTCCACTGAAGGTCGGCGTAAGGCAGCATCAAGGCGAACGGCGCTACACCCAGGATCGATGCCCAGATCACCGGCTTGCGGCCGATGCGGTCACCCAAGGGTCCGCCGATCAAGGTGCCGGCCGCCGATGCGGCGAGGAAGCCGAACAGATGCAGCTGTGCACTCTGCACCGAGACATGGAATTTCTGGATCAGATAGAACGTGTAGTAGCTGCTCAAGCCAGCGATGTAGAAGTACTTGCTGAAGATCAGCACCAGCAGGATGCCGATCACCCAGGCCACGGTTTTCGGCGGCAACAGATTGGCTGGTTTTACCGCCGCCTTGGGCTGCGCGGCGGCGGCCAGCAGATGCTGCTGGTACCAGCGGCTCACGTAGGTCAGCAGGCCGATGCCCAACAACGCGGCGCAGGCGAACCACGCCACACTGCGCTGCCCGTTTGGCACGATCACCGCCGCCGCCAGCAACGGACCAATCGCAGTACCGGCATTGCCGCCCAGCTGGAATACCGATTGCGACAGGCCATGGCGGCCGCCCGAGGCCAGTCGCGCAATGCGCGAAGATTCCGGATGGAAGATCGCCGAGCCGATACCGACCAGCATCGCCGCCACCAACACCGTTGCGAAGTTGGGTGCGAACGCCAGCAGCAACAGTCCACACAAGGTAGACACCATGCCCATCGGCAGCGAATACGGTGCTGGCCGCTTGTCGGTACGCAGGCCGATCAAGGGCTGGAACAACGACGCGGTGAGCTGGTAGGTCAGCGTGATCAAGCCGACCTGGGCGAAGCTCAGGTGGAACTGACCCTTGAAGATCGGGTACAGCGCCAGGATCAGCGACTGCATCATGTCGTTGACCAGATGCGAACTACTGATCGCAGCAAGCACACCTACCGCGACCGGGCGACGTTGTGAGGCAGGAGCTGCAACCGTTGAAGCAGGAGATGACATGGTGTGACCGCATAGTGGGGGCGGACGCGCATGGTAGAGTCGCCATCAACGTCCATCCTGCGCGATATGGTCATGCATCCTTTCGAAAAGGACATTCCACCTGTGCGAAAAGGCCGCCGCCAGCCGCTCCCGGTCGGCCCGGAAACAGTGGTGTACTGCAAAGCCCGCGACTACCCCACCACTACCTTGATTCCGCTGCACCACCATCCGGATCGGCACCAGCTGGTCTACGCGGAAACCGGGGTATTGGTGGTCAATGCAGGCATGGGCCGCTGGGTGGTGCCAAGCACGCGCGCAATCTGGATGCCGGCCGGCATCGGCCATCAAGTGCATTGCATCGGTCTGGTGCAGATGCGCAGCCTGTACATCACCCCGGAGGCAATGCCAGACGCGCCGCAGACACCGTCGGCAGTGTCCATCACCCCATTGCTGGCATCGCTGATCCACGCAGCCGTCGAGGTACCGGTGCGTTATGCCGAGAACTCGCGTGATGGCCGATTGATGCGATTGATCCTGGACGAAGTACAGACCCTGCCGGTGCTGCCGCTACACCTGCCCGAGCCGCGCGACCCGCGGCTGCGCCAGATCGGCAGGCAATTGCAGCGACACCCCGACGATGCATCCACCCTGCAGGACTGGGCGACCCGCCTGCAGGTGGACGTTAAAACCATACAGCGCCTGTGCGCGCGCGAACTGGGCATGACCTTCGGCCAATGGCGTCAGCAGGCACGTCTGCTGCGTGCATTGGAACGCCTGGCGGTTGGCGAGAAGGTCATCGATGTTGCATTGGCGCTGGGCTATGAAAGCCCCAGTGCCTTCGCCACCATGTTCAAGCGTCGCTTCGGGCTGACGCCGAGTCAGTTTTTCCGCTGACGCCATACGCAACCGCTGCCCTACCGCAGTGGGTAACGCAGCGTCCGTCGCGCATCGCTTTCAGCCTGCGGTAGCCGTCGCGGCCTCATCGATCAGGGCTGCAACTTCCACCGGATGCGATGCCAACGAGGCGTGCCCTGCATCCAGCGTTATCACCTTGCGCGCGTTGAGACGGGCGGACATGGCCTTCTGGTTCTCCGGCGCGATCATCCGGTCCTGGCTGGATATCTGGTACCAGCTCGGCTTATGCCTCCAAGCCGGATCCGTGATGTTGTCACCAAAGGTGCTGGCCAACGGCGCCTTCTGCGTCACCCCCATGACGAAGCCCTCCTCCTCGGGCAGGTCCTGGCAGAAGCTTTCATGGAACTTATCTGGCTTGAGCCACAGGTAGCCATCGCTGTCTGGCGCCAGATTCGGCGCTGCGACCGGCAGATGCTGTTGGGTGATGCCACCGGGACTTTCGCCTGCATCCGGGGCGAAAGCAGCAATGAACACCAGCGCCTTTACGTTGGGCAGATTACCGGCCTGGCTGAGCACCGCACCGCCATAGGAGTGCCCCGCCAAGACCACCGGCCCGTCGATCTGCGCCACCATTTTGCGGGTGCGCTCGGCATCATCGGCCAGCGATGTCAGTGGGTTCTCAACCGCTCGGATGTCCTGGTAACCCAGACGTCTCAGCTCAAGTATCACCCGCGCCCAATGCGCCGCCCCGCCCCAGAAACCATGCACCAGAACCACTGCCGGCTTGCCCATGACATGTACTCCCGTTGATAGAAATAGTCGGTGACGGAGAAACAACCTCAGCGCGTTGTCTGCAATTGGCAATCACCCTGAGCCGCCATTCTGCGACTCGACTGTAAATCGGCAGTGACGGTTTCATTGCCGAGTTCCACCGGAAATGACTGATCCCAATTCAGCGACGGGAGCCGTGCAGGCAATGCCAATGCTGGGTGTAGCAATCCGACACCCCAACCTCCGCAGGTGCATCCATTGTGTGTTCTGCAAGCCATCACGGCACACATCGAAGAATCAGCGATCCAGCCATGGAATGGATCGTCTCCGGCCACATACCTGACCTGCTCGCAAACGCTCAACTGTTTTCGCTATGCTGCGCGGCCGCTCGCCTGGGAAGGACCTGCGCGGGCTTTGCTTTTGTAGAAACCTTTACTTCATTGGATTGAAAATGGCTGCAAACGTAAAACTTGATGCTTTGAGCGAAATTGCCGGCTTCATCGGTGCTGCACTGGTGGACAGCGACAGCGGCATGGCGCTGGGAACCCTGGGTGGCGGCGCCATCAACATGGAAGTTGCTGCCGCCGGCAACGCCGACGTAGTGCGCGCCAAGCGCCGCGTGGCGAATTCGCTGGGCCTGAGCGACGTGGTGGAAGACATCCTGCTGACCCTGTCCAAGCAGTACCACCTGATTCGCCCGCTGGACGGCAGCAAGGACCTGTTCCTGTATGTCGTGCTCGACCGCACCCACGCCAACCTGGCGATGGCGCGGCACGAACTGAAGTCCTTCGAGAAGACCCTGGATTTCAAGTAAGCCGAAACGGATCACGTTGCTGCACGAAAGCCCGGCGTAACGCCGGGCTTTTGCGTTGTGCAGGGACACATCTTTGACAGAGGCGGCGAGGCTTTTGTAGGAGCGGCGTAAGCCGCGAAGCAGATAGATCGTCAGGTGACACAAACATCTGCAACTGCAGCAATGTCAGCTTCGCGGCTCACGCCGCTCCTACAAACAATTGCGCGCCCATTGCACCCGAACCCCTGAATCACCCCGTGCCGTTCTACCGGGAACGCACACGCACATAACGCTGCCCATCAAACTCAAACCCCAGCAACTCACCCTGCACATCTCGCTGGAACTGCATGGACTCAGCCTCGTCCAACGGCCCATCCTGCGCAGCAAAAAGATCCGGCGCGGCAGGCATCAATTTGCGGCTGAGCGCGCCGATCTGGAGCTGCAGCCCCTCATCGGTGGCAGTCACCTGCGCGGCAACCGGCAACGCCGCACCACGGAACTCCCCTACATATAGGCCACTCGCTACCGGCCGCCATTGCCATCCCTGCCAACGCGGATCCTCATGCTGCTTCGCCTGCCGCGCGCGCATGCCCGCCAGCTGGTCGGCTACACGCTGCGGATAGGCCTTCCGGCGGATCTGCGCCCATGAGGCCGCCTCAGGATGGTCGACCAAATATTGGAAGAACTGCACCACGGTGCGCGAAGTCAGCCAGCCAGTGGCGTTGTCCGAATTGGAGAACACGCCGATGCCAACCCCCAGGTCCGGTGAGAACGCCATCATGCTGCGTGCACCGGTATAGCTGCCGCCGTGGATGTAAAGCGTCCGGCCTTCGAAGTCACATACATTCCAACCGAAGGCATAGCCATTGCACGGCAGCTCATAGGCGTTGCGGGCCTTGGGGTCGACCTGCGCGCCGATGCGATGCGCGGCCTGCAGGGTGCCTGCGCTCAATTGCGGAGACAGCGGTGCACCCAACTGCAAACGCAACCAACGGCCCATGTCGCGCGGCGAGGTCATCATGCCGCCAGCCGAATGCATCAAGGCATCCGGCTTGGGTGGGACCAGCCGCCAACCCTGTTCGCCTCCAAGCCACTGGTGATTGAAGGCCAGCTGCGCCGGATCGAAGCTGGAGGTATTCGTTGCGGTTTCGTGCAGCTGCAACGGCGTGAACAGGGTTTGCTGCAACCAGTCCTGCCACGAACGGCCGGTGCGCTGCTGCAGGATCGCCGCATAGATGTTGTAGCCCAGATTGTCGTAGTCGAAGCCGTCAGCGCGCTTGCTTACGAACTGCTGCAGCAATTGCGGATACAGGGCCGGATCGGGGCTGCCGATATAGGCCTCCAGTGTGGTGATCGCATCCGCGCTCAAGGGCACGCGGTGATTGAGCAGGTCTGCCAGCGTCCAGGCAGCAGGATCGACGCCTTCGGGCAGGCGCAGCTGTGGCCAGTGATCAGCCAGGGCACTGTCCAGCCGCAGCACGCCTTGCTGATCCAACACCTGCGCCAGCAGCCCCATGTACGACTTGGTCTGCGATGCGATGTACATCGGGGTTTGCATGGCCAGCGGTGCATTGGTACTGGCGTTGCGTTGGCCCCGGGTATAACCCAGCAATTGGTGGTCACGGTCGACGATCACCACCGCGTAGCCAGGCCCCAGCTCCGGAATGCCATCCAGGAATCCCGCCAGCTCCCGTGCCGCCTGTTGCGGCGAGGCCGCCGCAGCCGTTGTCACGCCGCCCAGCCAGACGGGCACCAGCAATAGCAATGACAGGATGTTGCGCAGATGCATGGAACGGCTCCTTAGCTGACAGCAGCCAAGATGCGCTATTGCCACAGAGCAGATATTGAACGGATTGAACCTGCTCACGCCAGCAGCAGCGCGCGCAACCGGGCTGGGGTCAGCCCACTGTGGGTGCGGGCAATCCGGCTGAAATGCGATTGGTCGGCAAAGCCAGCCTGCTGCGCCACGTCGGCCAAGGCCTGGCCCTTGGCCAGCAGCGGCAAGGCACGCTGCAACTGCGCACGCGCCCGGAACACCGAGGGTGCGCAGCCCATCCAGCGCGCGAATGCCCGCGCCAGATACACCGGATGCACGCCAAGCTGGCCGGCCAGTTCGGTCAGCGACGCGTTTTCTTCCTGCAGACGCTGGCAGCACAAGGCCAACCAACGCGGCGGTGTGCCGCTCGGGCGCTCTTCGCTGGCTGCCATCCCGGCCAGTAACTCCCACAGCCGCCCATCAACGTCGGTAGCGGCCAGCTCCCCCGCAAACAACGCCGAAAGAAGTTCCCGTCCTTGCAACAGCAACGGCTGTGGCGCATGCCCACGCCATTGCCAGGCTCGGCCGATACCCAGGTTCTCGTACAGGTCGAACGATGCCGGCAGGTCGATACCCAGCATCAGCGCCCCGGCCGGGCCGTAATCATTGGCATGTGCCACTCCCGCCTGCTTCACCCCCAGCGCTGGCACGGCCAGCCGCTCCTCGCCCTGCGCGGTCTGCTCGGCCAAGGTGCCTAGCAGCAACAACGAAAGCTGGTGGCAATCGTGCGCGTGTCGCTGCATGCGTTCACCGGGCGCGTACCAGCTGACCCGCGCGGACAGGCGTTCGCCGCAGAAAACCCGGCGCCGGTTTGGGTCCTGCGCTGCATCTATCCGATGTGTGGCTGGCGGCGAGGACATGGCGTAGCGCGGGCGGCAAGGGTTGAACCAAGTCTAGCCACGACCAACGGCGGCGCACCTGCCGTTGGTCGTGGTGCCGCATGCAGGGACCGGCGGCTGTCCGCGCACCGGTCCCAACTCAGTCGATTGATTGACTCAGCTCTTCGGCGCGGCCAGCAGGTACTTCAAGCCATGCATGAAGCCACGCGGCGCAACACTGAGATGGTCCTCATCATTGAGCACGTCCAGCTTCAGCTCCAGTGACTGGCCGCCACGCGCGCCCAGCAGACCGATCATGCGCTGCGCATCCACCACCATGTCGGCGTCGCCGCCATGCTGCACCGACTCGTACTCGCCTACATACATATAGGCGCGTACCGGCAGCTCGGCGGGCTTGCCTGCCGCGGCCAGTCGACGCTCCATCTCATGCTTGTCGAACCAGTACGACGGGCTGCCGAGGATATAGCCGCTAAACAGTTGCGGGCGTTCCAGCAGCACCTGCGTCCCCAGCAAGGCACCGTAGGAATGGCCGAGGAACATGCGCCGGCTTTCATCACTGCGGTAGCGCTTGGCCACGAATGGCAGCGCCTGCGTTTCCAGGTAGGTGATGTAGTCGCTGGCGCCACCGTGCACGGCATCGGCAGGCGATCCACTCGGACCCCTCGTGGTTGGCGTGTAGTCGCGGCGGCGGCTCTGCATGCCACCCTCGCCCTTGGCATAGGACAGGCCGACCAGGATGAAGTCCTCGATCTTGCGACCTTCGACATTCAAACGCCGCGCCATCTGCCGGACCAGCGGGAAGGCATAGTCGGCGTCGGTGACGTACAAGACCGGATAGCGCTTGTCCGGGTTGTCCGCGTAGCCGGCTGGCAAGGCCACGAATACCTGGTAGTTGCGGCCACTGACTGGATCAGGCACGTCCCATACTTCGCTGCCAAGCACTTCGTAAGGACTGCCTTCACCGCGCTGCGCGTTTGCCACTGCAGGCTGTGCAGCTGCCGTTTGCGCTGAGGCTTTGGGCGCCGCCTCTGGAGCACCACTGCAGGCGCTCAACGCCACCATTGCCACTACCGACATCATCCATTTGCTCAAGCAGACACTCCAGTCATCGTAATCAGTTCCCGATGATGGCATGGCAAGGCGCGCGGCCGAGAGCAGCCTTTCCCAACTGCCTACGCATTGCGGAGCGCAGCTGCCGCCGCTTCGAATCGCGCAAGCCTTTGATTCAATTGAAACGACACGCCACTGGCGGCTTACTGTCGTGTTGCCGCAGCCGGTTCTACGCCAGCCTGCCAGCTCGGCTAACATCGTCAGGAACGCGACATGGAAGATGAAACAGTGAAGATCGACGGAAAGCGGATCAGGCAGCTGCGCGAAGCACGCGGCTGGTCGCAGGAGCACCTGGCCAGCATCTGCGGCTTGAGCCCACGCACCGTGCAACGGCTGGAAGCCGAAGGCAACGCCTCGCTTGAGTCGCGGATGGCGGTTGCGACGGCACTGGAGGTTACGGCGGAGGATCTTCTCAACACTTGTGAATCCATCACCAGCTCAGCACCCAGCACTACGGCCATCAGTCCCGCTGACCGGATGAAAATCGGCCTGTGGATCGCCAGCCTGGTCCTGGTGGCAGTCATGTTCCAGCTGGTCGTCGGGCTCAGCTTGGGCAAACAGGCTGCCGAACGCGACAACCGGGTATGCCAAGCCGACCCGGCCTGCCGTCGCTGACCCGCCCTGCTTCACCAGGTATCGAGCATCACGCTGATTGATGTTTCCTTGCTTGGGCAAGCGCTGTGCAGCCGAGGAATGTTGACTGCACGCAGACTGATCTTTTTTGTAGGAGTGGCGTAAGCCGCGAAGCAGAGACATCATCAGATGGCAGCTGCCCCAAGGCCTTCAGCAATGCCAGCTTCGCGGCTTACGCCGCTCCTACAAAAACAAAAAATCCGATGCCAGCGTGCTGGCATCGGATTTCGGGTTATTCACCGCTGAAGTGAGCAGCACCAGCGCTGGTGCTGCTTCCAGCTGATCGCTTACTTGGCCTTGCCCTGGTTGGCTACGGCCTCGGCAGCCTTCTTGGCTGCTTCCGGGTCGCCCAGGTAACGGAACGATTTGACGGTGAGGTCGTCGTTCAATTCGAACAGCAACGGGATGCCGGTCGGGATGTTGAGCTCAAGGATGGCTTCCTTGCTCACGTTGTTGAGGTACTTGTACAGCGCGCGCAGCGAGTTGCCGTGGGCGGTGACCAGCACGGTCTTGCCTTCCTTCAGCTGCGGGGCGATGGCGTCGTGCCAATACGGCAGCACGCGATCCAGCGTGGTTGCCAGCGACTCGGTTGCCGGCAGCGCATTGCGGTCCAGGCCGGCGTAGCGACGGTCGTGGATCGGGTGGCCCGGATCGGCCAGGTCCATCGGCGGCGGCGGAATGTCGTAGGAACGACGCCACACCTTGACCTGCTCCTCGCCGTGCTTGGCGGCGGTCTCAGCCTTGTCCAGACCCTGCAGGCCACCGTAATGACGTTCGTTGAGCCGCCAGGACTTGTTGACCGGCAGCCAATCCTGACCCAACTCGGCCAGTGCTCCCTGCAAGGTGTGGATGGCGCGCTTGAGCACCGAGGTATGGGCTACGTCGAACTGCAGGCCTTCTTCCTTCATCAGCCGACCGGCGGTAGCGGCCTCCTGGCGGCCCTGCTCGGTGAGGTCCACGTCCACCCAGCCGGTGAAGCGGTTATCGAGGTTCCACTGGCTCTGGCCATGGCGCAACAGCACGAGTTTGCGGGTCACTGCGGAGGTCTCCGGATGGGGAAGTAAGACGGCGATTGTAGCCCTTCACGCTGGCATCCGTTCTTTGTCTGAGGGTTGAGTATGGAAGCCATGTAGTTGCAGGGGAGACTGGTTTTGTTTGGTGGATGAGCAGAAGCAAGTGCTCACCCCTCCCCGGCCCTCCCCTTGCCTTCGGCAAAGGGAGGGGGCGAAGCAGCAGCCTCTGCGCACTCGGGGCTTTTGCCCCCTCCCTTTCGCGCAGCGAAGGGGAGGGCTGGGAGGGGTAACGCTTTCAGCCGCCAGCTTCCGGCCCGCCAACCCTCCCCACCAAAACAACAATCCATTCCCCGCACGGCAACCCCTTCTTCGCCCGTGCCATGCCATCCTGCCCCCACATTCAAACACCCCGGAGCAGCCAGCCATGACCACCATCATCAGCCCGCGCGTCCACGACCTTGGCGGCTTCCAGGTCCGCCGTGCGGTCCCCTCGCTGCAGGCGCGCAGCGTTGGCTCATTCGTGTTCGTGGACCATATGGGCCCGGCCATCTTCAGTCCCGGCCAAGGCATCGACGTGCGCCCGCATCCGCATATCGGCCTGGCCACGGTCACCTTCCTGTGGGCCGGGCAGATCGGCCACCGCGACACGCTGGGCTCGGAGCAGATCATCCGCCCCGGCGACGTCAACTGGATGACCGCCGGCCGTGGCATCGCCCACTCCGAACGCAGCCCTACTGCAGCACGTGAACACGCGCAGGCCCTGCATGGCATGCAGACCTGGGTGGCGTTGCCCAAGAGTCACGAGGAAACCGATCCCGGCTTCTTCCACTTTTCCGCTGACCAGCTGCCACAGCAGCACCGCGACGGTGCCTGGCTGCGGGTGATCGCCGGCCGCGCCTATGGCGAGGAATCACCGGTCAAGGTATTCGCCGACACCTTGAACGTCGCCATCGACCTGGAGCCCGGCGCTGAGATCGACCTGGACAACTCGCACGTCGAGCGCGCGCTCTACATTCTTGAGGGCGAGGCCCAGCTGGATGGGGTGGATGTGCCTACCCAGCATCTGATCATTCCAGAACCCGGTGCACGCAGCCGTCTGCGCGCCAAGACCCCCCTCAAGGCCATGCTGATGGGCGGCGAACCACTGGATGGCCCGCGCCACCTGTGGTGGAACTTCGTCTCCAGCTCCAAGGAGCGCATCGAGCAGGCAAAGGACGATTGGCAGAACGGTCGCTTCGGCACGATCCCCGGCGACGACAAGGAGTTCATCCCCCTACCCGGCTGAGCCCACTTTCCTCGTCATGGCACGGGCGGAACTCCCATAGCCGCCCATGGCTTGCTGTAGCTGACAACCCGCAAATCGCGCATAGGCCTAAAGCACTACAGTTGCGCGGGCAAAATAGTTAGCGAATTTGTTACTCACTTCACCCGCTTCTCCGTTATTTTCCCCACACCCGTACCGGGGAAAACATAGGGAACATCATCATGAGCATGGGAAAGCGTTTGGCTGCCGAGTTCCTCGGCACCTTCTGGTTGGTCTTGGGCGGCTGCGGCAGCGCGGTATTGGCAGCGAAGTTCGGCGGTGACGCCAATCCGCTGGGTATTGGCTTTGTCGGTGTTGCCCTGGCCTTCGGCCTGACCGTACTGACCGGTGCCTATGCGTTCGGCCACATCTCCGGCGCGCACTTCAACCCGGCGGTGAGCATCGGCTTGTGGGCTGGTGGCCGCTTCCCGGCCAAGGACCTGCTGCCCTATATCGTTGCCCAGGTGCTGGGCGGCATCGTCGCTGCCTTCATCCTGCTGCAGATCGCCAAAGGCAATGCCAGCTTCCTGATCGATGGCAGCCAGGCCGGCGCCTTCGCCAGCAATGGCTACGGCGCACTGTCGCCGGGCGGCTACACCGTCGCGGCTGCGTTCCTGTGCGAAGTGGTGCTGACCGCGGTGTTCCTCGTCGTGATCATGGGCGCTACCCATGGCCGTGCCCCGGCCGGCTTCGCACCGATCGCCATTGGCCTGGCCCTGACCCTGATCCACCTGATCAGCATCCCGGTCACCAATACATCGGTGAACCCGGCCCGCTCCACCGCCGTGGCCCTGTTTGCCGGCCCCGCTGCGGTCAGCCAGCTGTGGCTGTTCTGGGTGGCACCGATCCTGGGTGCGGCTATTGGCGGCCTGGCCTATAAGTGGATTGGCAGCGACAAGTAAGTCACCGCATTGGTTTCAAATGTTATCAGTTAGTCCGAACGGCCCCCTTGCGGGGCCGTTCTCTTTGCCAGAAAGGACACTTTGCAAGTAACGGGGTTTTTGTAATACCGTCGCAACTTGGCTGGCGCGCATGGGGATGCACGTATAGAGGGAGGGATACCACCCACCAGCCAGTACTGCCTTCAGAACCATCCACACGTTTTTCGTCGCGCCGCAGGGCCGATGTTCCATGGGGGAATGCGAAGTGAAGACTGTCCTTATTTTTTCTGCCGCACTTGCGCTCGCTGCCTGCGCCAACGCTTCCGCCCAGCAGGCCGTGCAATGTCCATCGCTGCCGGCCAGTAGCGGTCTGCATTGGGAGCAACAGACCCAAAGCGATTTCATCGTCTGCAAGGCCACCACCGAAGATGGCCGCGCAGTACTGAACATGATGCTGAGCGGGCGTGATCCAGGACTGGCCTTGAACCGTCCCTTGCGTGCGGAAAAAGGCGCGTTTGGTGGCACCGATATGCACTGGTACAAGCTGGACATGGGCGGTCGTGACGTACCCGGCCTGGAGTCGCGCCGCATCAGCGTGGTCAAGCTGGACAAGAACCGCTACGCGCAGATCTGGATAGATGCTGCCGACACCACTGAGCTGGGCACACTGCAGACCCTGACCCAGACCTTGAATCTCAATCCATCCGCATTGGCTGGCAGCAACTGAGCCAGGACGAACACCAGTCCGTTGCTGACGGACCAATGATGAAGATCTTTTGATGCCGGTCCCGTCGCATTGCGCGGGACCGGCCATCGTTCAGAAACGGCCTTCCTGGTAATCGACAAAGGCCTGCATCAATTCCTCGCGGGTGTTCATCACGAACGGCCCGTGCCGTGCCACCGGCTCACGCAACGGTCGTCCCGCGACCACGATCAAACGCGCACCTTCTTCGCCGGCACGCATCTGCAGGTTGCTGCCGCCACCCAGCACCGCCAGCTGCTGCAGTTCCACAGCATGCGCATCCTTGCCATCGCCCAACCACGCTCCGCCCTCGAACACATAGGCGAAAGCGTTGTGACCTTCCGGCAAGCGGTAACTCCAAGCAGCACCCGGGCGGAGGCTTACGTCCAGATACACGGGGTCGGTGGCCGGCTGCTGGATCGGCCCGGTGACCGAATCCACGGTACCGGCGATCACTTTCACGCTGACGCCCTCGGCCGGTGCCAACTGCGGAATGCGCTCGGGCGCGAACTCCTGATAGCGCGGTTCGCTCATCTTGTCGCGCGCCGGCAGGTTCACCCACAGCTGGAAGCCGCGCATGCGCCCGGACTCCTGCTCAGGCATTTCCGAGTGCACCAGGCCGCGGCCAGCGGTCATCCACTGAACGCTGCCGGGAGTAAGCAAACCCTCGTTGCCGTGGTTGTCCTTGTGCCGCATGCGCCCATCAAGCATGTACGTCACCGTCTCGAAACCGCGGTGCGGGTGGTCCGGGAAACCGGCGATGTAATCCTCGGCCCGGTCCGTGCCGAACTCGTCCAGCATCAGGAACGGGTCCAGCTCCGGCAACGATTGCGTCCCAATGACTCGAGTCAGGCGCACACCGGCGCCATCGGAGGTGGGCATGCCGCGGATGCTACGCAGCACCCGGGCGGAATCTTGGCTAGTCATCAGGAAGCTCCTTGAACATGCAGCAGACAATGGCCCTCGCCAACCGCCAAACCAATCGCCACCGCTGCAACCATTTGTTCCAACCAGCCTAACGCTGAAGCACAGCCCGCCCCCGCAGTCATGTTCGATAAGACATGGACCTAAGACCAAAGTCGCATCCGCTTCAGCTGCCATGCACATTGACCCCCGACCTGCTTGGGTAGAACCTTGGACACATTCCCCTGCGAGGCGACTCGATGAAAGGTTTTTCAAAAGCCGGATGGGCGCTGCTGTCCCTGATAGGCGCGTTCTGTCTAGGCGTCGTGGCGCTACGCCGCGGCGAGCACATCAATGCCCTCTGGATCGTGGTGGCAGCGGTATCGCTGTATCTGGTCGCGTTCCGCTACTACGGCCTGTTCATCGCCAACAAGGTGCTGGGGGTTGATCCCACCCGCGCCACCCCAGCGATCATCAACAACGATGGCCTGGACTATGTGCCCACCAACAAGCACGTGTTGTTCGGCCACCACTTCGCCGCCATCGCCGGCGCCGGCCCGCTGGTCGGCCCGGTGTTGGCCGCACAGATGGGCTACCTGCCCGGCACGCTTTGGCTGATTGCCGGCGTGGTACTGGCCGGTGCGGTGCAGGACTTCATGATCCTGTTCATCTCCAGCCGCCGCAACGGCCGTTCGTTGGGCGATCTGGTGCGCGAGGAAATGGGCCAGGTGCCGGGCACCATCGCCTTGTTCGGCGTCTTCATGATCATGATCATCATCCTCGCGGTGCTGGCGATGATCGTGGTGAAGGCACTGGAGGGCAGCCCTTGGGGCATGTTCACGGTGATAGCCACAATGCCCATTGCCATGTTCATGGGCGTGTACATGCGCTACATCCGTCCCGGCAAGATCGGTGAAATCTCGATCGCGGGCCTGTTCCTGCTGATCGCAGCGATCTGGTACGGCGGCAAGGTTGCCGCTGATCCGGTGCTCGGCCCGATGTTCACCTTCACCGGCATCCAGATCACCTGGATGTTGATCGGCTACGGCTTCGTCGCCGCAGTACTGCCGGTATGGCTGCTGCTGGCACCCCGCGATTACCTGTCCACCTTCCTCAAGATCGGCACGATCGTCGGCCTGGCGATCGGCATCCTGATCGTGATGCCGGAGCTGAAGATGCCGGCGCTGACCCAGTTCACCGACGGCACTGGCCCGGTGTGGAAGGGCAGCATGTTCCCGTTCCTGTTCATCACCATTGCCTGTGGCGCGGTGTCGGGCTTCCATGCGCTGATCAGCTCGGGCACCACGCCCAAGCTGCTGGCCAATGAAGGCCACATTGCCTACATCGGCTACGGCGGCATGCTGATGGAATCGTTCGTGGCAATCATGGCCATGGTGGCCGCCTCGATCATCGAGCCGGGCATCTACTTCGCCATGAACAGTCCCGCAGCGATCATCGGCACCGACGTCGTGCACGCCGCCCAAGTAGTCACCAACTGGGGCTTTGCGATCACCCCGGACCAGCTGACCGCGACGGCAGCAGAGATTGGTGAGAGCACCATCCTCTCGCGTGCCGGTGGCGCGCCGACCTTGGCCGTGGGTATCGCTCAGATCCTGCATGCGGTGCTGCCGGGCGAAGGCATGATGGCGTTCTGGTACCACTTCGCCATCCTGTTCGAAGCGCTGTTCATCCTGACCGCCGTCGATGCCGGCACCCGTTCGGGCCGCTTCATGCTGCAGGACCTGCTGGGCAACTTCGTGCCGGCCCTGCGCCGCACCGACTCGTGGGTGGCCAGCTTCATCGCCACCGGTGGCTGCGTCGCACTGTGGGGTTACTTCCTGTACCAGGGCGTGACCGATCCGCTGGGCGGCATCAACATGTTGTGGCCGCTGTTCGGCATCGCCAACCAGATGCTGGCCGGCGTGGCGCTGCTGCTGTGCACCGTGGTGCTGTTCAAGATGAAGAAGGACAAATACGCCTGGGTGCCGTTAGTCCCGGCGATCTGGCTGCTGATCTGCACCACCGCAGCCGGCTTCATCAAGATCTTCTCCGACGTACCGGCAGTGGGCTTCCTGGCCCAGGCGCACAAGTACCGTGACGCCATTGCCGCCGGTGAGCTGCTGGCACCGTCGAAGAACTTCGACCAGATGCATCAGGTGATGGTGAACAACTACATCAACACCGGCCTGACCGCGCTGTTCCTGTTCGTGGTGTTCGCGGTGCTGGTGTACTCGATCAAGACCATCGCCGCTGCACGCCGCTCGTCGGTGCGCACCGACAAGGAAACGCCTTACGTGGCATTGAAGCCGCACGAGGTTGATCTGTAATGGGTACCGAGCTGGTCCCCGTCGGCCAGTACCAGACGTTCCGCCGCACCTGGCGGCGTCTGGTACAGACCGCGCGGCTTTGCTGCGGTGTGCCGGACTACGACAACTATGTCCGGCACATGCGCGAGAAGCATCCTGACCGTGAGGTCATGGATTACAAAACCTTCTTCCGCGAACGTCAGGAAGCCCGCTTCGGCGGCAGGAGCGGCTTCCGCTGCTGCTGAAGCTGCGGAGACAAGCAACAAAAAAGGCGGCGCCCAAGGGGCCCCCCTTTATAATACAGTAGTTGCCCGGCCCGAGGCGCCGCGCGC
>NZ_JBRREI010000063.1:0-23318 GCF_056760195.1 Stenotrophomonas sp. STEN020 | reverse complement strand
ACAGCTCAAAGCAACAGCTCAAAGCAACAGCTCAAAGCAACAGCTCAAAGCAACAGCTCAAAGCAACAGCTCAAAGCAACAGCTCAAAGCAACAGCTCAAAGCAACAGCTCAAAGCAACAGCTCTGAGCCATTGCCTAACCCAATCGCTTAGAACCAGGCGCGGATACCAAACGCCACACCACGGCCTGGCAGCGGCGAGTAATCCCGCAGCAGCGAGGTATGCGGACGCGCCTCACGATTGGTCAGGTTGCTGCCGTCAAAGAACACTTCGTAGCTGCTGCTGCCATTGCGGTCCCAGCGGTAGGCAAGGTGTGCATCCACCAGCGTGTAACCGGCACTGGCTTCTTCATTCACAGCAACATCCTTCTGGCTGCCATAACGCACAGCGCCCAGCGAGGCACGCCAGCCACCCAGCGACCAATGCAGGTCGGCGCCAACACGGGCTGGTGCGATGCGCGGCAGGTAGCCGCCGTTGGCCAGCTCGACGTTGTAGTTGTGGGCATGATCGCCATGCGGCACGGCAATGGCGACATTGCGGGTGCCACTGCCATCCAGCTTGGCCTTCACGTAGTCGCCGAACACGCGCAGATCCCAGTCGCCGGCGACGTTTTCAAGCATGTGCCAGGTGGCCTCGGCTTCGGCACCCTTGAACGTTGCATCGTTCTGCGTCCAGGCACGCACCGGCAGGCCTGCTTCGACCACGCCGGTGTCGGCCAGGTAGATGAAGTCCTTGAACTTGGTCTGGTAGATCGCGGCCTGTACGTCGATACGCTCGTTGTGTGCATGCAGGCCCAGCTCCATGCGACGGCCGCGCTCGGTGTCCATGTTGGCGTTGCCGATTTCCAGCGAGCGGGTGGCGATGTGCGCGCCGGCGGCGTACAGCTCTTCGTTGGTTGGCGCACGCTCGGAGGCGTCCACGCCAAAGCGCAGGTCGAAGGTGTCGTTCAAGGCCCAGATGCCGGAGGCCGACAGGTTGGTGGCACCAAAGCTGCGGCTGCGCTGGGCGTCGTTCGGATCAAGCTTGACCTGATCATGGCGTGTGCCAAGCTCCAGCTTGAATGGGCCGAACTGCTTTTCCTGCAGCACGAATGCGCCAATGGTGTCGGTGGTGGTGCCCGGTACGAAGGCTTCTTCGCCGATGGCGCCGAAGTCGCTGCTGCCGAACTGCAGGCCGAATGCGCCGTCCCAGCCGGCCAGCGGTTGTTGCACGGCTTCCAGGCGGCCTTCGAAGCCCTTGTTGGTGAAGCGGGTGGAAGGCGTGCCGGCTTCGAGCTCGGTGTGCTCGTAGTCGGTGTAGCCGCCGTGCAGGGTGAGGCTCTTCAGGAACGAGGTCGGGTTGTACAGACCACCCTTCAGTTCAAACCGGTTCTGCACCATGTCGATGCGCACGTCGTGCTCGCCGCCTTCTTCTTCCGCGTGGTCATGGTCGTCATGGTCGTGACCGTGATCATCATCAGCATGGACGTGGGCGCCATTGGGAATGCCGTAGTTGCTGCGGTAGGTGCTCAGCGATGCGCCGAGGAAGGCCTTGTCGCCCAGCCAGGTGGCGCCTACGCCACCGGCGCGGGTGCGGGTGGAACTGTTCTCAAGGCGGCCACGTGGGCCGAGTTCGCCTTCCAGATCCGCATGGTCGTCGTGGCCATCGGCATCCAGGGCGTGCGGGTCGATCGCATAGCCGGGAATGCGATAGTCATCGCCGTTGCGCACCAGACCGTCCACATGCAGCACAACATTGCCACCGCTGACGCCGTCGAGGCGGAACATGCCGCTGCGTTCCTGGTTGACCGAGTTGCCGCGCAGTTCGGCGCGACCGCTTAGCGGGCGATCCGGTACGTCGCTGGCGATGCGGCCGTCGACCACATTCACCGCGCCGCCGATCGCACCGCTGCCGAACAGCAGGGTGGCCGGGCCTTTCAGTACTTCGATCTGGTCGGCCAGGAACGGTTCGATGCTGGAGGCGTGGTCGGCGCTGACCGTGGAGGCATCCATGTTGCCGATGCCATTGGCGACCACGGCCACGCGCGGGCCTTCCTGGCCACGGATGATCGGGCGGCCCACGCCGGGCCCGAAGAAGGTGCTCTGCACGCCGGGCAGTTTGGCCACGGTGTCGCCGAGGGTGCCGGCTTTGTGCTCATCCAGATCAGCACCGGCCAAGACCTCAACCGGACGCGCCAACGATTCGGCCGAACCCTGCAGCGGCGAGGCGGTGACCTTTACTGCAGTCAGTTCGGTCAGGTGATGGCTCTGCCCGGCGTCGTCATCGGCGGCACTGGCGGCACTGGCGACGGCAGGCAGGGCGGCGGCAAGGGCGAGGAACAGCAGGTGATGCTCGGTGCGACGGGGGAAGGGCATGAGGATTCCTTTGTTACTGTGTATCACTTGGGTGGCAGTCTGAACCGGAGGCGGCAGTGGACTGGCGCAGGCGGTTAGGGCGGGGAGGACAATAATGTTATATTATTCCATAACGTTCCGTCGCCCCTGCTGGAAGTCATGCCCACCCCACCTACCGGACTACGCAAATTCCTCGATCGTTTTGGCGCGACCGGATCCCTGATCTGTGCGGTGCACTGCGCGTTGTTGCCGGCCTTGCTGGCGGTGGCACCGGCCTTGGGGTTGTCGTTCTGGCTCAGTGATGGGGTGGAAGCCACCATCGTCATCTTCGTGACCGTGCTGGGTCTGTTCAGTCTTATCTGGGGTTATCTGCGCCATCGAGCGTTGATGGCCTTGTTGCTGCTGGTGCCGGGCCTGTTGCTGTTGTGGGCGGGCTTGTTGCACCCGGAGCTGCACCACTCACGTATTCCGCATGCGGTGGTGATGACCTTGGGCGGCGTGCTGGTGGGTCTGGCGCATGTGGCCAATTTGCGCTTGAACCACGTGCATATCCACGACGCCAGCTGCGCACATTGAGGGGCGCATGGTAGGCTTCTTGTCCATGCGCGAGGGCGCCTGTTGTGGCCTCGCCAAACCCGTGCTTGCACGGGGTAACTGATTACAAACCAAGGAGTTGACGACATGGGTAAGGGTGACCGTAAGACCGCCAAGGGCAAGCGCTACAACGCCAGCTACGGCATTTCGCGTTCGCACGTGAGCAAGGTGGCCGTGGGCGCAGCTGCGCCGGTCGCCAAGAAGACCGTCGCCAAGGCTGCCGCCAAGAAGGCTGTTGCCAAGAAGACCGTCGCCAAGGCCGGCTGATCCAGCCAGGCAGTGGTTACAGAAAAGCGGCGCGTTGCGCCGCTTTTTTTGTGTCTGTTGCTTGGGGCGGGCTTCGTTCGCGGGCGTGCTTAGCGCGCCCGGGCCACCTCACTTCGATTGGCGTAATGCCTGGTCCAGTGCGTGCGGGTCGCCATCGTTGGGCTGGGCCGGGATGCCGATCAGGAGGGTAAGCAAGGGATAGACGTCGACGTTGTCGAAGGCGGTGAGCTGCTTGCCCTGTGCGAAGGCCGGGCCACGTGCGACGAATACCGCCTGCATCGAAGGCAACGCAGGGTCGTAACCATGCGAGCCGCGGTCGCCTGGCAGGCGCTTTGCGATGTCGTTGCGAGTCAATGCATCCCAGCCCTCCTGCATCTGGCAGATGATGGCCGGCACGCGCGGGTTGCTGCCGTAGTGCCAGCGCGTTGGCAGCTGCGCCTTGTTCCAGCACTGGTAATGCGCGTGCTCGCCGAGCAGCGCCTTTTCCGCATCGGCCTGCTTGCCCGGCAGCGGTGCGAAGCCTACTGATTGACCCACCGACACCACCTTGGCGACATCGGCCGGCACCATGTCCTCAATCGCCACCGCATTGCCGAACTTGACCGTTGCCATGCCGTGATCGGAAACGACAATCACGTTGGTGTGATCGAGCAGGCCGTCGCGGCGCATGCCATCGACCAGTTGGCCGACGGCGGCATCGACCTGCTGTAGAGCTGCTTTGTACTCGGGCGAATCCGGGCCGTGACCATGGCCGGCCTTGTCAACGTGCTCCATGTAGGCGGCAACGAAGCGCGGCTTGATCGCGTCCGGTTCGCCGTGCAGCCAGGCCAGCACCTGATTCATCCGCTCGGGCAGCGGCACGCGCTCGTCGTACATGTGCCATTGATTGGCATGCAGGCCGCGCACCGGCGCTTCGCTGCCCGGCCAGGACCAGGTGGCACTCTTGAACCCGGCCTTGCGCACGCTGACCCAGATTGGCTCGCCGCCGTCCCACCAGGCAGCGTTCTGCACGGCGGAGCGGTCACTGACCTTGAACTCACCAAGCGCATCGGCGCTCATCGCGTTGTGCACCAGCCCGTGATGGTCCGGACGCAGGCCGGTGACCAGGGTGTAGTGATTGGGGAAGGTGAGTGCTGGGTAGGATGGACGCATGCCAACGCTGCGCACGCCCTCGCGGGCAAGTCGCATCAGGTTGGGAGTGTCTGCTTCACTGAGCTTGTCCGCGCGCAGGCCGTCGATGGAAATCATCAATACGGTGGGCGGAACTTCCGGTGCGGCGACGGGGGAGGGGGTGCTGGCGCAAGCAGCGAGCAGCGCGCAGGCCAGTGCAGTGGCCGAAATGCGTAGAAAAGTCATGCGGCAATGATAGGCCGGGCCGGTGACCGTACAAATACAACCTTCGGCATGTTGCTTGGGGCTGATCGACCCTGTAGCCCGGGTAGGCAAAGCGCACCAGGGAGCAACCAGGCTCAGGCAAATAGATCCGCCACCCGCGCACCCTCGCTGGGCACGCCCTCCAGTTTCAACAGCGCCGCCTTGGTCGGTAGTCCGCCACCGAAGCCGGTCAGCGCGCCGTTGTTGCCGATCACCCGATGACAAGGCAGCACGATGGGCAATGGATTGCGGCCATTGGCAGCACCGACTGCACGTGTAGCGGTAGGACGACCAATGCGCTCGGCCAGCTGCCGGTAGCTCCAGGTCGCGCCAAAAGGAATCTGCGCCAGCGTGTGCCAGACCTGCAACTGGAATTCGGTGCCGACCGGCGCAAGCTCCAGCTGGAACTCGTGGCGCTCACCGCGCAGGTACTCCAACAGTTGGCGGCGTGGCTCTGCGACCGCATCCGGGTCACGCTGCCAGTGCTCGCGGCCCTTGGCGTCGTGGCGGTTTTCGGCGAACAGGATGTGGCGTACGCCGACCTGATCGACGGCGACAGTCAGTGCGCCGATGGGGCTGTCGAAACGGTCGTAATAGAGGGTGTTCATGCGCTGGCCTCCGTAACAGGCTTGGAATTCTTTTTCTCGGTTGGTACCGCCAGATGCCACAGATGCAGCACCGCATAGGCGCGCCATGGTCGCCAGAGCTGTGAGCGGCGCTCGGTCTCGCGTTCGCTCAGGCGCTGGTCTTCGCCCAGCACCTGCTGCAGCACCAGGTCGCCGGCAGGGAATGCATCGGGAAGGCCCATCGCCCGCAGTGCCATGTAATGCGCGGTCCATGGGCCGATACCGGGCAGCGCAGTGGCCTTCTGCACGAAGCTCTCCAGCGTTTGTGCGCGGCTGAAATCCAGTCTGCCTTCGGCGCAGGCGCGGGCAATCGCACGCAGGGTGGCAGCACGGGTGCGCGGCAGGCCGATGCTCTCCAGCTCCGCGTCGACCAACGTTGCCGGCGCCGGGAACTGCCGGTCCAGGCCTTCCTGCATGCCAGGCAGGTGCTCGCCGAAGCGATCGACCAGACGCCGCGCCAGCGTGGTCGCCGCGGCGACGCTGACCTGCTGGCCGAGTACGGCGCGCGCTGCGACTTCAAAGCCATCCCAGCCGCCGGGGATGCGCAGGCCCGGCCGCTCGGTGATGCCGCGCGCGAGCAGGGGTTCCTGGCCCAAGGTGGCATGGACGGTGCGCAGGTCGGCATCCAGGTCGAAGACACGGCGCACCTTGGCCACGATGGCGGGAATCGCGCGGGGATCGGTGGTGCCCAGTTGCAGGCGCAGTTCCGGCCGCTTGGGATCTGCGGTGACCCGGATCAGGCTGGCCACGCCATTGGCGACGACCACGCGCTGGTAGCTGCTTTCATCGATGTATTCGATGCCCGGCAACGAGCGACGGCGCAGGAACGCCAACATCAAAGGGAAGTCCAGCGGCGGCCGGTAAGCCAGTCGCAGCACCGGCTCACCGCCAGCGACCGCGCCATGCTGCTTGCGCAGCGCGCTCGGCGGCATGCCGCAGCCTTCGAGGAAGGCGCTGTTGAAGCGGCGGAGGCTGTTGAAGCCCGCCGCCAGTGCGACCTGGGTTACCGGTAGCGCGGTTTCGGTCAGCAGCTGCTTGGCCAGCAACAGGCGGCGGGTGGTGTGCAGCTGTGCCGGCGTGGCGCCAAGTTTGGCCACGAACAGACGCTGCAACTGGCGCGCGCTGATCCCCATCGCCTCGGCCAGCACGGTCGCGGGCTGCTCCTGCAGGATGCCTTCATTGAGTAGGGCAAGTGCCTGATGCAGGGTCTGGTCCTGCAGCAGGTTGGCGTCGTCCGGAGATAGCTCGGGACGGCAGCGCAGGCAGGGACGGTAGCCGGCGGCGCTGGCGGCAGCGGCGCTGGGGTAGTAACTGACGTTCTCGGGCTTGGGTGGCGGTGCCGGGCAGACCGGCCGGCAATAGATGCCGGTGCTGCGCACGGCAGTGAAGAACAGGCCGTCAAAGCGCGCATCGCGGGCCAGGCGGGCTTGTTCGCATTGCACATGGGCGGGCATCAGGAGGTTCTGCATGGCCCCAGTCTAGGCGCAGCCGGTGGCCTCTACTGGCCATTTTCGGACATCAATGCGCGCGACGCTGTGTTGATTCATTGGGCGTTGAGGCAGGGAGGGCGTTGCGCACTAGACTGTCCACCTTCCTGGCGCGGTTGCGCCGTAGTACGGACCTGATTGCTCTCCATGTTGCCCAAGTTCTGCTGGTCGCCGTTGTTGTGTATCGGGCTGTTGGCCTGCAATCCGCAGGCCGGCGATAAAAAGCCCGTGGTTGACCCTGCTACCGCACTGGCCGCTGATGGCGACCACATGGTGTCGATCAATGCCGCCGATGCGCCGACCCCGCCAGCGCCGGTGCTGCCGGCCAAGGACAAGCCCTGGCCCGAGCTGGTGTTGGAGAACGGCAAGGCCTGGGTCAGTTGCGGCACCGACTATGCCGGCGAGAACGGCGATGGCACCGAGCTGGCCGCGTTTGACCGCTCCAGCATGGATGCGGCACTTGAGCCCTGCAAAGAGCGAGGCCTGCTGCGGGTGCGCTACGCCGGCAAGATCAATCCCTCGTTCGCAGCGATGGTGACGCGCTTGGCGGTAGTGGCCGACGCGATGAAGATCAGCCGGCGCATCCTCGACCTCGATTCCAGTGGCGGCCAGGTCGAAGCGGCGATCGTCGCTGGCGACAGCATCGGCGAGTCGGGCTGGACCATCTGGGTGCGCGAAGGCTCGGTCTGCCACAGCGCCTGCGTGTTCGTGCTGGCGGCCGGCGACAACCGCTTGATCTCCGGCAAGGTTGGCATCCACCGGATGATGCGGATCAGCTCCAGCGCCAGTTCGCGCGCGGAGTTGAACAAGGAGCTGCACGAGGTCTACGACAATGTGAAGGACTATCTGCAGCGCAACGGCGTGGCGGTGGGTGTGGCCGACCTGATGATGACCGTGCCCAACCGCAGCCTGCGGGTGCTGACCAGCGAAGAGCTCAAACAGTACGGCTTGGACGGCACCAACGCGGTGCAGGACGACCTGGAACGCATCAAGCAGATGCGCAAATGCGGCGATGATTTCGTACGCCGCAAGGATGCCTTCCTGATCGCTTTCGACCGTGACTGCAAGACGGTGGGTGCGGGCCTGGAAGCGGTGAACAGCTGCGGTCAGGCCTTGAAGGAGCAGTTCGGCTTCCCGGATGAGGTCTGCCCGGAGGAAAGCCCGCTGTCGGAGATCGATACCGCGATGCTGGAGCCAATGCCGACCACCATCCCGACCGGTGCCGCGGCCGCATTTGCTGCTCCGGCGGCGGCGAGCGCACCCGCGCCCGCGGCGACCGTCAACGCGCAGGTAGGTGCATCTGGCACACGGAAATGAACAGGGGGGAGGATGCGGAACGCTGAAAACCGTGATTGGATTGGCATTCCGTTCAACTGAAAGCGTCATGGAGAGAGCTATGCGATCCAGTTGTTTGTTGATGGTGTTGTCCTTGGCCGTGCCGGCTACAGGCGCTTTCGCGCAGGCGCCCGCTGCGGCCCCAGCCCCAGCGCGTGCTGCTACCCCGGCCGCCCCCGCAGCGGCGCCAGCAGCTGCACGGCCGGCGCCAGCGCTCAGTGCAGCGCAGCAGGCGCAGGTGGCCAAGCAGGATGCGGAGATGACTGCTGCGGCGCAGCGGGTTGCGCAGTTGGTGGACGGCCAGCAGGCGGCCTCGGTCTGGGACGGTGCCTCGGCGGTCGCGCGCAAGGCAGTGACCCGTGATGTGTTCGCCAACAACGTCAACGCCGACCGCGCCAAGCTGGGTGCACTGGTATCGCGTGGCAAGCCATCGATCACCCGCGTGCAATACCCGGCCGGTGCCTCGGTGCCAGAAGGCATCTACTTGAACGTCAGTTTCCCGACCCGCTTTGCCAACAATGCGCAGCCGGTACGCGAGCTGGTCTCGTTCCGTCTGGACGAGGACAAGGTGTGGCGCGCCTCCGGCTATAGCGTGCGTGCGGCCTCGGCCAACTAAGCGCCATCACATCGTAGGCATGGCACACGGGCGCCGCAGGGCGCCCGTCGTGTTTGCGCGCTGATTGCCGGGTAGCTGATCTGGATCAATGAATCCTTACATCGGCCTGCTTACCCTGCCTGCGGTAGGCCTATCGGAGTGGCACATGCGCAAGGTGGATGTGGTGGTGGTGGGAGCTGGCCCGGCCGGCTTGAGTCTGGCCCGGAGTCTGGCTGGTAGTGGCCTGTCACTGGCGCTGGTTGAACAACAGCCGCAGGCGGCGCTTGCCGAGCCGGCTTTCGACGGCCGCGAAATCGCGCTGACCCATGCCTCGCGGCAGATCATGCGCAGCATGGGCCTGTGGCAGCGCATCGATCCGGCCGAGATCTCGCCGTTGCGCAGTGCCAAGGTAATGAATGGCAGCTCGCCGTTCGCGTTGGGTTTCGCCGCGCAGGGCGAGGGTGTCGATGAGCTCGGCTGGCTCATTCCGAACCACCTGATCCGGCGTGCCGCCTGGGAGGCAGTGCAGGGCCAGGCCGGGCTGGAGCTGTTGGATGGACGTTCGGTCACTGCGATTGACGCCGGTGAGGCGTACAGCACGGTCAGCTTGAGTGACGGCAGTCAGCTGAGTGCGCAGCTGGTGGTCGCCGCCGACAGCCGCTTTTCGGCGACCCGGCGGATGATGGGGATCGGCGCGCAGATGCGTGACTTCGGCAAGTCCATGCTGGTTTGCAGGATGCAGTGCGAGCGGTCGCATGAGCACGCCGCCTGGGAATGGTTCGGTTACGAACGTACCTTGGCGATGCTGCCCTTGCCGGGCAATCAGGCCTCGGCAGTGATCACCATGCCGCCGCAGCAGCTGCAGCAGTTGTTGGCGTTGGAGGAGGCTGACTTCGGTCGTACAGTCAGCGGCTTCTTCGAACAGCGCCTGGGCGCGATGACCCCGGTAGGGACGCGTCATGCCTATCCGCTGGTGGGGGTGTATGCGCACCGCTTTGTCGGTAAACGTTATGCCTTGATCGGCGATGCCGCGGTCGGCATGCATCCGGTCACCGCGCACGGCTTCAATTTTGGCCTGCACAGTCAGCAACGGCTGGCGCGGTTGCTGTTGGATGCGGTTCGTGGCGGTGCCGATATCGGCGCGGATGGCTTGCTGGCCAGTTACCAGCGTGGGCACCGGCTGGCGACACGGCCGCTGTACGAGGCCACCAATGCCATTGCCGGGCTCTACAACGACAGCCGGCTGCCTGCGCGTTTGCTGCGCGGCGCGGCCTTGCGGGCGGCGCAGGGCGTGGTTCCGTTCAGGAAGTTGATTGCAGGGCATCTGACCCAGGCGCGCGCGTAGCCGGGGGGGGCGGAAAGCTGGGAAGCTGGTTTGTGGGAGCGGCGTAAGCCGCGAAGCCGATGTAGGTGGCAGGCGAGGGTGCGATGCCGGACAGGGCGTGAGCTTCGCGGCTTACGCCGCTCCTACAAACGCTGCGGCGCTGACGGGCGCCGGGAAAGCCTCTTGCCGAGCATGGCTCGGCACTACGTCACTCGTCTTCGTCTTCGTCGTATTCTTCGGCGCGGTTCGGGTCCGGATCGGCAAGTACGTTGATCTGGACATCGCCCAGCGTTACCTGCTGGCCGCCGCGGATCTTGCATGCCTTACGCAGCTCCACCACGCCATCCACGGTGACCTGGCCGTCGGCAATGATCATTTTTGCCTCGCCGCCGCTGGTGACCAGGTCGGCCAGTTTCAGCAGCTGCTTCAGTTCCACGTAATCGCGGTCAAGTTCAAATTCGATGGTCTGCATGGTGTTCACGGATAAAAACGAGTGCTATTGTGCGTCATCGGCGACCCGTGCGGGTGCTCCAACAGGGGCCAAGCGGCGGCCGGTTGTGTTCGTAAGCTGAACGCAAATCAAGCCATGCGCGACAGCAGAGCTGTTTAGAGCGCACAATATGCGTCTTTTCGCCCGCCCGTTCGCGGCGGTGCCCCCGGAGTTACCATGTCCCAAGATACCCCCGCGCCGCTGCTGTTTGCAGATCTCGGCCTATCCGAGCCTGTGATGAAGGCAGTGGCCGAAGTCGGTTACGAGACCCCGTCGCCGATCCAGGCTGCCACCATTCCGGCCATGCTGGAAGGCCGCGACGTGCTCGGCCAGGCGCAGACCGGCACCGGCAAGACCGGCGCCTTCGCGCTGCCGGTGCTGTCCAACATCAATCTTTCCGCCACCAAGCCGCAGGTGCTGGTGCTGGCCCCGACCCGCGAGCTGGCCATCCAGGTTGCCGAGGCGTTCCAGACCTATTCGGCGTCGATGCCGGGTTTCCGCGTGCTGCCGGTGTACGGCGGCCAGCCGTATGCCCAGCAGCTGCAGGCCCTGCGCCGCGGCGTGCACGTCGTGGTCGGCACCCCGGGCCGCGTGATCGATCACCTCGATCGCGGCACCCTGGACCTGTCCGAGCTGAAGACGCTGGTGCTCGACGAAGCCGACGAAATGCTGCGCATGGGCTTCATCGACGACGTCGAAGCCGTGCTCAAGAAGCTGCCGGAAAGCCGTCAGGTCGCGCTGTTCTCGGCCACCATGCCGCAGCAGATCCGCCGCATCGCGCAGACCTATCTGCGTGAGCCGGTGGAAGTGACCATCCAGTCCAAGACCACCACCTCGGCCAATATCCGCCAGCGTTACTGGTGGGTGGCTGGCATGCACAAGCTGGACGCGCTGACCCGCATTCTGGAAGTGGAGCCCTTCGACGCGATGATCATCTTCGCGCGTACCAAGGCCGGCACCGAGGAGCTTGCCAGCAAGCTGCAGGCGCGTGGTCTGGCCGCTGCCGCCATCAATGGCGACATGCAGCAGGCCCAGCGTGAGCGCACCATCGCCATGCTGAAGGAAGGCAAGCTCGACATCCTGGTTGCCACTGACGTGGCTGCCCGTGGTCTGGACGTGGAGCGCATCAGCCACGTGCTGAACTACGACATCCCGTACGACACCGAAAGCTATGTGCACCGTATTGGCCGTACCGGCCGTGCCGGCCGCAGCGGTGAGGCGATCCTGTTCGTGACCCCGCGTGAGAAGGGCATGCTGCGCCAGATCGAGCGCGCTACCCGCCAGCCGATCGAAGAAATGCAGCTGCCGACGGTGGATGCGGTCAATGACCACCGCGTGACCAAGTTCATGGAGCGCATCAGCCAGACCTTGGCTGCCGGCGACATGGATTTCTACCGTGACCTGCTGCAGCGCTACGAAGGCGAGCACAACGTGCCGGCCATTGATATCGCTGCAGCGCTGGCCAAACTGCTGCAGGGTGATTCGCCGTTCCTGCTGAGCCCGCCGGTGCGTGAGCGCCGCGAGCCGTCGTTCGAGCGCAATGACCGCAATGAGCGTCCGGCCCGTGACGGTGGCTTCCACCGCCGTGACGAGCGCGGTGACCGTGGCGACCGCCCGGCCCGTTTCGAACCGCGCTTCGAGCGTGCACCGCGTCATGACGACGGCGAGCGCGCACCGCGCCCGCCGCGTGGCGAAGGTGATTTCGAGTCGCGTCCGCGTCGCGAAATGCCGCCGCGCAGCGCGCCGGAGTTCGGCATGGAGACCTACCGCATTGAAGTCGGTCATACCCATGGCGTGAAGCCGGCCAACATCGTTGGCGCCATCGCCAACGAAGCCGGTCTGGAAAGCCGTTTCATCGGCCGTATCGACATCCACGACGGTCACTCGGTGCTGGATCTGCCGGCCGATATGCCGACCGACGTGCTGCAGCACCTGAAGAAGGTGTGGGTGTCGGGCCAGCAGTTGCAGATGCGCAAGGTAGAGGCGGGTGAGGACCACGGCACTCCTGCGCCGTCGTTCAAGCCGCGCTTCGACAAGGGCGACGGCAAGCCGGGCGGTCCGCGTCCGGGTGGCCCGCGCGGCCCGCGTCCGGGTGGTCCTGGTGGTTCGCGTCCGGGTGGCTTCAAGCCGCGCGGCCCGCGCAACTACTGATCCAGGCAGTCCAAGCGCGTGACCAGACAACCCCGGCAATGCCGGGGTTGTCTGTTTTTGACCGTTTGTCGGCCTGGCAGGACCGGATGGGACGACAAGTTCAAGCCGCGACCGTCTTCACGTACTGCTGGCGGCGGGTTATTGCGATAATGCCGCTTATCCGCGTCGGGGAACGCGAGAGGGAGGCTCATGGCAGAGGGGGGAGCGGCAGTTGCTGGCGGGGCGAGGCGTGGATGGGTCGTGCTCCTGTTGCTGTCGGCGTTCTTCACGTTGTGGCCGTTGCTGGGCGCCGCCCAGCCGCTGCAGGTGGACCGTGACTTTCTGATTGCCGGTGCCGCAACGGCTGAGCAGGCGCCTTTGCGTGCCTGCAGTGCCGAAGCCTTGGCGCGGATGCGCCCTGCCATTGAAATTGCCGCGCCGGAAGGCGGTTGGTCCGGTGCGCCGCAAGGCGTGGGCGTATTCAATGTGTTTGCCGGTGAGGTGATGATTGTCCACGGCGACCGCCAGGTCTGCGGCGATATGCAGGATGCCCGCACCCGCGACTCACGCTTCCGAGCTGGCGTCGGCCTGGTTGTGGTGCCCAAGCAGGGCACGGTAGAACCGATCCGGGTGGCTTGGGAGTCGCCGCTGAAGCCGCGCTGGATTCCCACGGTGCACCTGGCCGCGCCCAGCCCGCTGCAGCAGCAGGACACCTTGCGGCTGGTGGTACGCACCGCCTGCGTGGCGATCGCGCTGGCCTTGGCCTTGTCCGCATTGATGGGCTTCGCCACCACGCGCGGGCGTGATTTCCTGATCTATACCCTGGTCTGCGGGCTGTTGGTGGTGTGGCAGGCGGTGCTGAGTGGACTCAGTGGCTATCCCGAGCCGTGGCTGCCGGTGGATGGTCACGCGCCGGTATGGATGGTCTCGGTATCAGCGCTCAGCTACGCAGTGATGGGCTGGGTGCTGTGGCGGATGTGCGGTGGTCGTCGTGTGCTGCGCGGCTCGCGGCGCTGGATGCAGGGGCTGATGATCGTGCTGGGGCTGGTCGCGGTAGCTGCACCGTTCATGCCTTGGCCGCTGTTGGCGTGGATGGCGGTGGTGCTGGACGACCTGTTCACGCTTATCTGCCTGACCTCTGTAGGGATTGCCATCGTTGCGTTGCGACGGCGTAACTTCCAGGCGCTGGATGGGCTGGTGGCGGTGATTCCGCTGTTGGTGATGGCGCTGGCCGACCTGATGGACAACCGCCTGCTGGTGGAATTCCGGGTCGAGGCGATCCAGGTCTCGGTTACCTGGTTCCTGATGATGGCGGCTTACTCCCTCAATCGCAGCCTCAGTCAGCTGCGCCAGCAACGCGATGAGATGCGTGAGCTTGCCGATACCGACACCTTGACCGGCCTGCCGAATCGCCGCGCTGGCCTGCGCCAGCTCGACCACTATCTGCGCGAGGCCAAGGCTGGTGGGCTGCCGCTATCGATTGGTTTCCTGGACATCGATCTGTTCAAGCAGATCAACGACAACTATGGCCACGATGGCGGCGACCAGGTGCTGATATCGGTGGCCAGTACCTTGTTGACCGGCGTACGCAGCCGCAGCGACGTGATCCGCATGGGCGGCGAAGAGTTCCTGATCCTGTTGCCGGGAATTGGCGCCGATGCGGCGCGGCCGCGACTGGAGCAGCTGCGTGAAAAGGTCACCGTGCAGGCGTGTGGGCTCAAGCATGAAGGCTTGGTGGTCACCGCCAGTATTGGTCTTGCCGAGCTGCAATACCGCGACAATGACGTGGCCGGGCTGCTGCGGCGGGCCGACAATGCCATGTACCAGGCCAAGCGCAGCGGTCGCGACCAGGTGGTGGATGCGCGCGATATTCAGGAAGTGCCCTGAACAAGCCATTCGGCCGTGCTGTTCCGGCCGCGGGCGATGGCGGATAATTCGCTCATGACAATTCGAATCAACAAGCACATTGCCGAAACCGGCTTCTGTTCGCGCCGTGAGGCCGACCGCCTGCTCTCCGCCCGTCGCGTCACCGTCAACGGCATCGTCGCCGGTACTGGTGCGGTCGTGGGAGAAGGTGACGAGGTCAAGGTTGACGGCCAGCCGCTGCGCGCCCGTGCGGTGCAGAAGAGCACCGGCCGTCGCCATGTCTATATCGTGCTGAACAAGCCGGTGGGCATCACCTGCACTACCGAGAGCGCGGTCAAGGACAACATCATCGAGTTCGTCGGCCATGAGCAGCGCATCTTCCCGATCGGCCGTCTGGACAAGGATTCGGAAGGACTGATCCTGCTGACCAGCAACGGCGACATCGTCAACCAGATCCTGCGTGCCGAGAACGGCCATCAGAAAGAGTATCTGGTGGCGGTCAACAAGCCAGTCACCGACGAGTTCCTGCGTGGCATGGCGCGGGGCGTGCGCATCCGCAACGAGACCACACTGCCATGCCGCACCAGCCGCATCGGCAAGTACGGCTTCCGCATCATCCTGGAGCAGGGCTTGAACCGGCAGATCCGCCTGATGGCGTCCGAGTTCGGTTACCGCGTCAACCAGCTGCGTCGCGTGCGTATCGACAACGTCAAGATCGGTGCACTCAAGCCGGGCCAGTGGCGCAACCTGAGCGAGCAGGAGCTGCATGGTCTGTTGCCGCAACAGCAACAGTGGTGAAATGTGACACGCTCACCGCGCCGTGCGCGGTGAGCCGCTAGACTCTGCAGCGCTCTCCATCCTGCCGCTTTGGACTCGTGCATGATCAAGCCCGCCCTGCCTGCGAATGAAACCGAACGTATCGCCGCGCTGCAGCGCTACCGGGTGCTGGATACCGCACGCGAGCAGGAGTTCGACGACCTGGTGACCATCGCCCGCACCATCTGCGGCACGCCGATGGGGGCGGTGACCTTGATTGATCGCGACCGCCAATGGTTCAAATCGCTGCAGGGACTGGATGGCGAGCAGACCCCGCGCGACGAGGCATTCTGCGCGTACACCATCCTCAAGCCGCAGGAGCTGACTGTGGTGGCCGACGCCCGCCAGGATCAGCGTTTCAGCGGCAACCCATCGGTGTTGGGCGATCCACATATCCGTTTCTACGCGGGTGCACCGCTGCTCAGCAGCGATGGCTATGCACTGGGGTCGCTGTGCGTGTTCGACTCGATGCCGGCGCAGTTGGGCACGCCGCAGGCCGAGGCGCTGCGCGCGCTGTCGCGGCAGGTCAGCCGGATGATGGAGATGCGCCTGCTGCGGATCGAGATCGATCATCACCAGGCCGAGCACGATTGGTACGAGGCGCATCTGCTCGAGTACTACCAGCAATTGGAGCAGCTCAATCTTGAGCTGTCCGAGCAGACCCGTACTGATCCGCTGACCGGCTTACCCAATCGCCGCGCCCTGTCTGCTGCGCTCTCGGAAGCGATTGGGCGCGCAGGTGGGGTGCCGCCGGCGGTAGCCATCGTCGATATCGACCACTTCAAGCTGGTCAACGACATCCATGGCCACAACGAAGGTGATCGGGTGCTCACCGAGCTCGCCACGTTGCTGAAGTCGCAGTTCGCCGCGCGTGGCATGGCCGCGCGTTATGGCGGTGAGGAATTCGTGATCCTGATGCCGGATACGCCGCTGCAACAAGCCGAGCTGCAATGCGAATACCTGCGCGAATCGGTGGGCCTGCTGCCGATCGGCCTGCCGATTTCGGTCAGCATCGGCCTGGCCGTGCACCGCGCCGGCGAAGCCCCGGGCGAAACCCTGCGCCGTGCTGATGCAGCGCTCTACCAGGCCAAGGCCGAGGGCCGTGATCGGGTGGTTGTGGCGAATTGAGCCGGGGCGCTGTAGCCCCATAGCCCGGATAAGCGCAGCGCACCCGGGAAGCAGGTAGCGGCGCAGGCGTCGCTTTCCGAAGGAGGGGGCTTCTTCCACCCGACATATGGCGTTTTGGTTTTGGCTTTGGCTTTGGCTTTGACTTTGGCTTTGGTTTTGGCTTTGGTTTTGGCTTTGAGTTTGGCTCTTCGGCTCTTAGTCCTTGCTCGTCATTCCCGCGAAGGCGGGAATCGCTCTGGCACTTGCCTTTGCTCGCGCTTTGTCTTGGCACTGTCTACTACGACCGTGCGAGACGAGACGAAGCAGAACAAGGGCAAAAGCAGAAACGGAAGCAAAAGCCAGAGCGATTCCCGCCTTCGCGGGAATGACGAGCTAGGGCAACAGCACTAGCCAGAGCGATTCCCGCTTTCGCGGGAATGACAAGCTGAGGGCAACAGCAACTCCATCAGGATTCCGCCCCTGACGAATCCTGTCCAGAGCTGGCTTCGGGCGCGCTGCGCCTACCTGGGCTCAACAGCCGATCAGGCGTTTGCTGCGGCCGGTCGAAAACGGTTGAGCAGTGGGTGCAGGAACACACCGCCGAGAATGATCGCCACGCCTAGATAGAACTGTGGCGTCAGCTCATGCTGTTCGCCGAGGAACAGCATCGCCAGCACGATCGCGTAGACCGGTTCCAGATTGGTCACCAACTGCGTGGTGTAGGCGCTCAAGTGCCTTAGTGCGACCAGGGCCAAGGCAAATGGCAGCAACGTGCACAGGCCGGACAGGGCCAGCAGTAACAGGCCATCGTGCAGGTTGGGCAGCACCCACAGATCGCTGGCCAAGGCGGGTAGCAGGAACGGAAGTGCCGGGGCCAACAGGGTCAGGGTCAAGGTGCCTGCGCCCAGTTCCACCGCAGTGACGGTCAGCGGATCGGCGTGGCCGACCATGCGCTTGTTGAGCGAACCGAAGAGGGCAACCAGCAACGCGGATGCGGCACCTACCGCTACGCCCAGACGCATGCCATCGGGCACGCCGCCAACCACCAGCGCGACACCCGGCAGCACCACCACGCCCAGTGCCAATTCGCGCATCTGGAACGGACGGCGCGCGATCCACGGTTCGATGATGGAGGTGAATACCGGCGCCAGCGCGATGCAGGTGGCCGCCACCGAGGCATTGGCCAGCTTCACTGCGCCATAGAAGGTGAGCCAGTGCAGCGCCACCAGTGCGCCGATACCGGCATAGCCCAGCACCAGCCGCAGGTTCAAGCCCGACAGCCCGCGCCAGACCCGCGGCAGCAGCGCCAGCATCGCCACCACCAGCAGCATGCGCCACCACACCAGTGGCAACGCGGACAGGGTGATCAGCTTGCCAAGGATGGCGGTAACGCCCCATAACAGAACGCAGAAATGGATCTGCAGCAGGGCTTTGCGGGTGTCGTCGGTTGGCATCGGTATATTGTCGCCGATGCGGATCGGCAGCGCCGTGCTGCTGGCTTCAGTTTGTGTCGATCAAGCGCTGCAGTTCGCGTGCTGCCGACGGGTTGCGGTGCTTGGCTGCGCTGATGAAGTAGAGGAAAACCTCGCGCGGTGCGGCCGCTGCAACCGGCGCGGCCAGATGCGGCAGCTCGGCCACGTCTTCGCCCTTGCGCCAGCGCCGGACCCGTTCGGCCCATTGTTCGAGTTCACTGACCGGATAGCCGGTCGCGTGTTCGTCGCGGCTGCCCATCAGGCGCGCATAGACGAAGTCGCCGGACAGATCGGCAGCGTTGGGATAGGCGGCTGAGTCCGTATAGACCAGCGCGATGCCGTGCTGGCGGATCAGCGCCACCAGTTCGGCATCGAAGCAGTCGGGATCACGTACCTCCAGCGCGTGCCGCTGGCGGCGGCCGTTGACCCGCTGTGGCAGCAATTGCAGGAAAGCGGCTAGATCGTCGCGGTCCAAGGAGCGCCCGGTTTCGAATTGCCATAGCAGCGGCCCGAGGCGATCACTGAGATGGCCGATGCCATCGATGAAGTCCTCAATCTGGCCGCCAGTGCTGGCAAGTTTGCGTGCTGTGACAATGCGCTTGGGCGCCTTGGCCGAGAACACGAAGCCCTCCGGCGTGGCATCGTGCCAAGCGGCATAGATATGCGGTTTTTGCGCGCCGTAGTAAGTGCCGTTGATCTCGATGCTGGTCAGCTGCTGGCTGGCGAATTCCAGCTCACGGCGCTGCACCAGCCCGACCGGATAGAAGGTGCCACCGCGCCATGGCGCGTAGGTCCAGCCGCCGATACCGATATGCGCACCGGGCGTATGCGGCGCGCTCGCAAACAGATCGTTCAAAGCCAAGCCCCGATGTTTTGTGGGTGCGGTGTATGCCGCTAAGCCAGCAATGTAACCGCACAAGGTAGTGCCGAGCCATGCTCGGCAGAGGCTTTCCCAGTAAACCATCTGCCAACGGAACCGGATGAGTCGCGATGCCAGCACTGCATCAGTCCGCAAAGAGCTTACCCCTCCCCAACCCTCCCCTTGGCCTCCGGCCAAAGGGAGGGAGCGTAGGGGGGGGGGGGGGGCGCCCGCCCACCACGCGGGGGGAGCCGCGCAAGAAGAGCACACCACCCCAACAGCCACCCAGCGCGGGGGCCGGCCCCCCCCCCCCCCCCCCCCCCCCCCCCCCCCCCCCCCCCGCCGCCCCCCCCCGCTTGGGGGGTCCGCCCCCCCCCCCCCCCCCCCCCCCAAAAACACGCTGGGTGCCCACGGGTCATAGCTGCCAAACCACCACAGGTGGCCCTCCGGGTCGCGGCAGGCATAGCCGCGGCCGCCGTAGTCCTGGTCGGCGATGTCGATGACGATCTCGGCGCCGGCGGCCTTGGCCTGCGCGTAGTGCGCATCGGCGTCGCTGACGATGACGCAGGCGCTTTGCGTTTCCATGCCGCCGACTTCGTCGGGCTGGATCATGTTGCTGCCCCATTCACTGGGCTGCACCGAGCCGAGCATGATCATGCCGTTGCCGAACACCAGCTGTGCGTGATGCACCACGTTGCCTTCCTGATACACGGCGTGACGCTGGAAGCCGAACGCCGTGCACAGCCACTCGATGGCGGCTGGCGCATCGCGGTAGCGCAGGCAGGGAATGATGGTGGCGGTGGTGCGGGCGGCGAGATCCATGGTCGCGTGTGGGCAGCTGTGGAAAGGCGAGAGTGGGCGTGCGCGCGTTACCATCGCGAGAAGGCCAGCGCAGCGCTGGCACCGATCCACACAGGAGCGTACTTTGAATAGTTGGTTGGGAAGCGGGCTGGTGCTCGCGATGGGCGTGGCAGCACCGATGGCCTCCGCACAGGAAGCAGTGCCGACCGAACTGCAGCAGCTGGATGCCACGGTCGAGCGCGTGCGCCAGCAGTTCGATGTGCCGGGCGTGGCCGTGGCCGTGGTCAAGGATGGCAAGGTGATCCTGGAGCGCGGCTGGGGCCTGCGCGAACTTGGCAAGCCCGAGCCGGTGCAGGCCGACACCTTGTTCGCCATTGCTTCCAATACCAAAGCCTTCACCGCCACCTCGCTGAACCTGCTGGCCGAAGAGGGCAAGCTGAAGATGGATGACCGGGTGGTCGACCACCTGCCGTCGTTCCGCATGTCCGATCCCTACGTCACCGGCGAGATGCGCATCCGCGACCTGCTCTCGCACCGCAGCGGACTGAGCCTGGGCGCGGGCGACCTGCTGTTCTGGCCGACTACCCGCTACAGCAATGCGGAAGTGGTGGCGCGGCTGGCGCAGGTGCCGTTGAAGAACGGCTTCCGTGATCGTTACGCCTACGACAACATCCTGTACGCGGTTGCCCAGCAGGTGATCGAGAAAGTGTCCGGGCAGTCATTTGCCGACTTCCTGCAGCAGCGCATCTTCAACAAGGTTGGCATGAGTGGAACGCGCTACAACGCCGACCATCTGCAACCGGGCGACAAGGCTGCAGTCGGCCATGCCAAATTCGATTTCAAGGATCTGCGGCCAGTGCCGCCGCTGACCTGGTCCAACAACGCTGGTGCCGGTGGCATCTATTCCAGCGTGCATGACCTGGCCAAGTGGATGAATGTGCAGCTGGCCGAAGGCAAGCTCGCCGATGGCACGCCGCTGTTCACCGAGAAGACCCAGCAGCAGATGTGGCAGATGCAGATCCCGCAGGTGGTGCCCAAGCCTTCGGTGCCTGAGCTGGCGCCGGCACGACCGAACTTCGCCGGTTACGGCGAAGGCTGGAGCCTGAGTGATTACCGTGGGCAGAAGCTGGTGTGGCACACCGGCGGCTGGCCGGGGCAGGTGTCGCGTCTGACTTTGGTGCCGGAGCAGAACCTTGGCGTGGTGGTGTTGACCAACCAGGAATCCGGTGCCGCCTTCAATGCGATCACCATGAGCGTGCTCGATGCCATGCTCGGCGCGCAGGGCAATGACTGGGTGGCCGCGTATGCCGCTGGCGTCGCCAAGGCGCAGGGCAATGCTGACGAAGGCTGGGACAAGCATGTGGCTGCGCGCGACGCCAAGAGCAAACCGTCACTGCCGCTGTCCGGCTATGCGGGCACGTATCGCGATGCTTGGTACGGCGATGTGTTCGTCGAGCGGCAGGGCGGCAAGCTGCGCCTGCGTTTCGGTGCGACGGCTGATCTGGTGGGTACGATGGAGCACTGGCAGCACGACACCTTCATCGTGCGCTGGGACAACCGCTCGCTCAACGCCGATGCCTTCGTCAACTTCAGCCTCGACCCGGATGGCAAGGTGCGTGAGGTGCGGATGCAGGCGGTGTCCTCGCTGACGGATTTCAGCTTCGACTTCCAGGACCTGCTGCTGAAGCCGAAGGCGGATTGACGGGATAGTTGGAGCGGCGTGAGCCGCGAAGCAGATGGATCATCAGTTTGCAGTTGCTCAGGGGTGTGGAAACGATGTCAGCTTCGCGGCTGACGCCGCTCCCACAACCAGACAGATCCACATCGCCTAGACAGACACAACACAGGCCGCGATGGGACAATCGCGGCCTGTTCTGGTTTTACAGGCCGTGGCGATGCTGCGCTGGTTCGAATCCCTGATTCCCGTTTTCCCACCGGTCGACACCCGTACGCCGCCGCGCGGCGTGGTGCGCTTCTATCTGCACTACCTGCGCCCGGTATGGCCGGTGCTGTTGGCGACGCTGATCGCTGGCCTGTTACTGGCCTTGGTGGAAGTGGCGATGTTCGACTTCCTCGGCCGCATCGTCGACATGCTTGCCGATGGCCCAGGCAACGGCTTCTTCCAGCGCCATGCCAGCGAACTGCTGTGGATGGCTGGCATCACTCTGCTTGCGCGTCCGCTGCTGGTAGCCCTGCACAACCTGCTGGTCAACCAATCCATCGTGCCGGGCCTGAGCAACCGTTCGCGCTGGCTGATGCACAACCATGTGGTGCGGCAGAGCCTGAGTTTCTTCCAGAATGATTTTGCCGGTAGCGTCGCCAACCGGGTGATGCAGACCGGCACCTCTCTGCGCGAGTCTGCGGTGCAGATGGTGGATTCGCTGTGGTACATCGTGGTTTATACCGGCACCGCGCTATATCTGTTTGCGCAGGTGGATTGGCGTTTGATGCTGCCGTTGGCGATCTGGCTGGTGGCCTATGTCGGCATCGGTGTGTACTTCGTGCCGCGCATGAAGCACCGCGCCTGGATTGCGTCGGACGCGCGCTCGCGGGCGATGGGCCGCATCGTTGACGGCTATACCAATATCGCCACGCTCAAATTGTTCGCACATAGCGGCCATGAGCAGCGCTATGTCGCCGAGGCCATCCAGGAGCTGGCCGAGAAACACCGCGCGCAGACCCGGATCACCACTGGGCTGGAGATGGTAATCGCCATCCTCAACGGCTTCCTGATCGTAGGCACCTGCGCGCTGGCCTTGTGGCTATGGCAGGACAGCCTGATCAGCGTCGGGGCAATCACCTTGGCGACTGGATTGGTGATCCGAATTCACAATATGTCTGGCTGGATCATGTGGACCATCAACGGCATCTTCGAGGACATCGGCACGGTGCAGGACGGCATGGAAACCATCGCCCAGCCCTTGACCGTGCAGGACGCGGCCGATGCCAAACCGCTGGTTGTCACTGCCGGCGCGGTGGATTTCCAGAACGTGCACTTCCATTACGGCAAGCGCGGCGGGGTGATGGCTGGTTTGAACCTGGCGGTGAAGCCGGGCGAGAAGATCGGCCTGGTCGGGCCGTCGGGCGCCGGCAAGTCCACCCTGGTCAATGTGTTGCTGCGGCTGTACGACCTGGAGAGTGGCAGGATCCTGATTGATGGACAGGACATCGCCCACGTCACCCAGGACAGCCTGCGCGCGAATATTGGCGTGGTTACCCAGGACACCTCGCTGCTGCATCGTTCGATCCGCGACAATCTGCTGTACGGCCGTCCGGATGCCAGCGAGGAGCAGCTGCGCGCCGCCGTGGCCAAGGCCCGCGCCGAAGGTTTCATTGATTCATTGGTCGACGGACAGGGCCGGCAAGGCTACGACGCCCATGTTGGCGAGCGCGGCGTGAAGCTTTCCGGCGGACAGCGCCAACGCATCGCCATCGCCCGGGTGTTGTTGAAGGACGCACCGATCCTGATCCTCGACGAGGCAACATCGGCGTTGGATTCAGAGGTTGAGGCGGCGATCCAGGACAGCCTCGATGAGCTGATGGGTGACAAGACCGTTATCGCCATTGCCCACCGCCTGTCGACCATCGCGCGCATGGACCGGTTGGTGGTGATGGATCAGGGCCGCATCGTTGAGACCGGCACACATGCGGAGTTGGTTGCCGCAGGCGGGTTGTATGCGCGGCTATGGGCGCGGCAGACCGGCGGCTTTGTGGCCGCCGAGGGCTGATGCCCAGGGTAGCGGACCTGCTGTAGTGGGGGGGGGGGCGGACGGGGGCGCGCAAACGCGCCAACACCACCCAAAACCACCCGACCACACAACGAAACCACACCCCAACACACAA
>NZ_JBRREI010000062.1:0-23867 GCF_056760195.1 Stenotrophomonas sp. STEN020 | reverse complement strand
CCCCCCCCCCCCCCCCCCCCCCCCCCCCCCCCCCCCCCCCCCCCCCCCCCCCCCCCCCCCCCCCCCCCCCGGGCCCCCCCCCCCCCCCCCCCCCCCCCCCCCCCCCCCCCCCCCCCCACCCCCCCCCCCCCCCGCCCCCCCCCCCCCCCCCCCCCCCCCCCCCCCCCCGCCCCCCCCCCCCCCGCCCCCCCCCCCCCCCGCCCCCCCCCCCCCCCCCCCCCCCCCCCCACCTTTTGGGGGGGGCCGCCCGCCCCCCCCCCCGCCCCCCCCCCCCCCCCCCACTACATGTGGGTTCTCGCGGCAATGCCCATTGCCGAGCATGGCTCGGCACTACAGATGACGCGCTACTTGGCGGTATCGGTGCCGCCAACCGCCGCATCCAACTCAGCTGTTTGCGCCTTGCTGGCCTGTTCGGCCGCCGCTGCGGTGGCCTTGGCCTGATCCAGATCCTTCTTCATCGCATCACGCAGCGCTGTGGCTTGCGGGTCGGGACGGCGTTCGGTGTCCGGCGCTTGTGGCTTGCACGCTGCCAGAGAAAGCAGCAACGGCACCATCAACAAGGAAAGACGCTTCATCGGCATGCTCCGCAGGGCTCAGGCAGCTATCCTAGCGCCATCTTCCCGCAGCGGCCCTTCACGGACGCCGCACCCAGCATCGATGAGGAAACACAATGAACCAGCAGCGTTGGCGCCTGGATGGGCAAACCGCCTTGGTCACCGGTGCAAGTGCCGGCATTGGCTTGGCAATCGCGCGTGAACTGCTGGGTTTTGGTGCCGATGTGCTCATCGTCGGGCGCGATACCGATGCGCTGGAGACCGCACGCGATGAGTTGGCTGATGCGTTTCCCGAGCGTGCCATCCACGCGCTGTCAGCCGACGTCAGCGATGACCAGGATCGGCAGGAGATTCTCGACTGGGTCGAAGACCATAGCGATGGCCTGAACATCCTGGTCAACAACGCCGGTGGCAACACCACCAAGGCGGCAACCGAGTATTCCGAAGACGAGTGGCGCGGGATCTTCGAGACCAACCTGTTCTCGGCATTCGAGCTGTGTCGCTATGCGCATCCGCTGCTGACCCGGCACGCGTCCTCGGCCATCGTCAACGTCGGCAGCGTCTCCGGCATCACCCATGTGCGCAGCGGCGTTGTCTACGGAATGACCAAGGCGGCGATGCAGCAGATGACCCGCAACCTGGCCTGTGAATGGGCCGAGGACGGCATCCGCGTCAACTCGGTGGCGCCGTGGTACATCCGCACCCGCCGTACTTCCGGGCCGTTGTCCGATGCCGATTACTACGATGAAGTGATCGCGCGCACGCCGATGCGTCGCATCGGTGAGCCGGAGGAAGTTGCGGCTGCAGTGAGCTTCCTGTGCCTGCCGGCATCGAGCTATGTCACCGGCGAGTGCATCGCGGTGGACGGCGGCTTCCTGCGTTACGGCTTCTGAGTGTTGCAGTCGCTGCCAGCCAGCAGCGACTGCAGGCGCAGATACTTCTTCTGAAGCGTCTCGGCTTGGCTGGCCGCGGCAAAACGCCATTCCGATTCCGCTTCGTTTGCCCATTGCTGCCAGGTAGCGCACAGCTGTGCCGGGTCGACTGCCGTGCAGGTGTCGCGCACAACTTCACAGGCATCACCTGCGCCGGTGTTCGGATTGCCGTCCAGGCCGGTGACCTGCATGGTCACGCAGCGTGACGGCGGCTCGCGGGTTTCGCTGAAGTAGTTTTGCCCTTCACGGGTGCGGCACTGGAACAGCTCGGGCAGCGGCACCGGAGGTGCCGTCACAATCGCGGCGGCTTTCGGTGGCTCGGGGGCCTCAGCAGCAGCGGGTGCCGCAATCAGTTGCGGTAGCGATGCAGGCGCCGGGTTGGCAAACGGCGGCGGAGGTGGCGGGCTTTGCACCGCCTGCATGACTTTTTTACTTTGCTGCTGCGTGCCCTTGGGACATGGCATGTTCTGCACGGTAAGCGCGCCAGCGGCATCAGTGCAGCGGTAGAACACGATCTCGCCGGCCTGTGCACTGGCGCTGGTGCTGGCGAGAAGTAGAAGCACGATCAGGCAACGCATCAGGTTCCCCCGCAATCCTGTTCAAGCCGCGCGTCGATGCCGCGCTGTTCGCGCGTCAATTCCTGGCGCTCGCTCTGCAGCGCGCTGTTGTAGCGGCGGATCAGTTCCCAGCGCCGATCGCGCAGCCGCGCGCAGACTTCCTGCGGTGGCAAGGCATGGCAGCTGTCGCGCACCAGCACCGAGCCCATCGGAACCGCGACACCTGCTCGCCACGGGATACCGCCACCGCCGGGAGGGCGCGGCGCGCGCGGGCCACCATGGCCGGGACCGTGATGGGTTGGGTAGGCATAGCCCCAGGTTGGTACCCAGCGTGGATTGCCTTCGTTGTTGTCGCTGGTATAGCGCTCGCCTTCGCTGGTGACGCACTCGTACATCGGCTGTGGTGGCTGCACCGTGACCACCCGCACCTCGCGCTGAATCACAGGTGCGGTAGTTGGTGTTGGTGCTGTGGATGCCTGCCGCGGTGGTGGGTCCTTCGGTCGCGTCATATCCAGCACCTGCTGCTGATGCGCCTTGGTGCAGGGCGCATCCTGCAGCGATACCGCGCCGTTGCTGCCGACGCAGCGGTAGATGCGGACATTGTCCGCCGAGCCGGCGGGAGGCGGATCAACCGCCAGGGCCACGGCTGGCAACCAGACCAGGCAACCGAGCAGTGGCAGGCGAGCGCGCATGTCGGCAGTGTGCCACGACGGCTTCGTTGTTGTTGTGGGAGCAGCGTAAGCCGCGAAGCTGGCAATCTTGCCGACCGCGTTCCTGTGTAGCGCCGAGCCTTGCTCGGCTGAGGCGCTACCGGTGAAGCCCCTGCCGAGCATGGCTCGGCACTACACCGTTGCCCCCTCCCTTTGGCGTAGCCAAGGGGAGGGTTGGGGAGGGGTTGGCTTTTCAGCTTTTCAGTCGCGCAGGACGTCGCCGGTGGCTGCCACGCGGATGCGGGTAGGCTGGGCCAGGCCACCGGTGGCGCCGTCCAGCAGACCATCCAGCAGGGCCAGCAGGGCAGGGTCCAGCTGCTCACGGGAGCGCGCCGGGGGCTCACCGGCGAGGTTGGCGCTGGTCGAGACCAGCGGGCCGCCCCAGGCCTTGCACAGGGCCTGTACCAGCGGATGGGCTGTGACCCGCACGGCGATGCCGGTGTGCTCTCCAGTGATCCAGCGTGGGGCGCGTGGGCCGGCTGGGACGATCCAGGTGTTGGCGCCGGGCCAGCTTTCCAACACCGCTTGCCGTCGATCGGCAGCCAAGGCATCCAGCTGCACCCAACCTTCCAACTGCGCCGGGCTGGCGGCGATCAGGATCATGCCTTTCTCGACCGGGCGCTGTTTCAGCGCCAGCAACTTCATAACGGCAGTTTCGTTGGAGGGATCACAGCCCAGGCCCCAGACCGCTTCGGTCGGGTAGGCGATCACGCCGCCGGCCTTGAGGGCCGGGACGACGTTGTGCAGGTCGAGTTCGAGCATGGTCAGCACCGTTGGAGGGCCGCACGCATGTTTGCGCGGGCCCGCGAAAGTGACGCAAAGCAAAGGCCGCCCGGTGGGCGGCCTGCTGCGGGTGGTGCTGATTATCCGCTTGTTGGCGGGGGAGGGGATGAAAGCCGGAGCTGCTTTCGTCCGCTTTCACCAGCAAAGCTTGCCCTCATCCGTCCTTCGGACACCTCGCTTCGCGCCCCGGCCCCGCGTAGCACGCGGGGCGTACGAACAGTCACGAGCCTTTGGCTCGTAAACGCCTGTTCTTAACCCCGTAAACGGGAGAAGGGAGCAGCGGTCTTGCTCTGCCGTGTATCAGAACGGCGGTGCGTCGTCGGCGGCCGACTTCTTCACTGCCTTCTTGGCGACGGTTTTCTTCGTTGCTTTCTTCGCTGCGGTCTTTTTGGTAGCGGCTTTCTTGGTAGCCGCTTTCTTGGCCGGAGCCTTCTTTGCAGCGGCCTTCTTCGGCGCGGCTTCCTTCTTGACCGTGGTCTTCTTGGCAGCCTTCTTGCCGAAGCCCTTGCGCACGGGCTTGCCGGTTTCGGCCATCAGCTGCTCGACTTCGGCCAGGGTCAGCGAGGCCGGCTCGCGGTCCTTGGGGATCTTGCCGTTCATCTTGCCGTCGCTGATGTAGGGGCCGAAGCGACCGTTCAACACCTGGATGTCCGAACCCTCGAACTCCTTGATGATGCGGTTGCGCGCGATCTCTTCCTTCTCTTCGATCAGGAACACGGCGCGGGCCAGGTCGATCTTGTAGGGGTCGTCTTCCTTGGTCAGCGAGGCATAGGTGCTGCCGCGCTTGGCGAAAGGTCCGAAGCGGCCGATGCCGACGGTGACTTCCTCGCCATTGGCGTCGGCGCCGAGCTTGCGCGGCATGTCGAACAGCTTCAGTGCTTCTTCCAGCGAGATCGAGTAGATGCTCTGGCCTGGTTGCAGCGAGGCGAACTTGGGCTTCTCTTCGTCTTCGACGGTGCCGATCTGCACCATCGGGCCGAAGCGACCGATACGGGCGGTGACGTCCTTGCCGCTGACCGGGTCCGGGCCCAGCACGCGCGCGCTGCCGGCGTCGGTGCGGTCCAGTGATTCGCTCTTGTCGGTGACCAGTTCCTTGAACGGGCCCCAGAAGCGCTCCATCAGCGGCACCCACTCTTCCTCGCCACGCGACACTGCATCCAGCTCGTCTTCGAGCTTGGCGGTGAAGTCGTAATCGACGTACTGGGTGAAGTGGCTGGACAGGAACTTGCTCACCGCGCGGCCGACGTCGGTCGGCTTGAAGCTGCGGCCTTCCATCTCGGTGTATTTGCGGAACAGCAGGGTCTGGATGATCGAGGCGTAGGTGGACGGACGGCCGATGCCGTATTCCTCAAGCGCCTTGACCAGCGCCGCTTCGGTGTAACGCGGTGGCGGCTGGGTGAAGTGCTGGTCGGCGACGATGCGGTCCAGCGGCACGCGGTCGCCGGGCTTCATCAGCGGCAGCTTGCGGCCTTCGTCTTCGTCCTCGGCGCTCTTGCTGTCCTTGCCTTCCTCGTACACGGCAAGGAAGCCTGGCACCACCACGGTGGTACCGCTGGCACGGAACACGTGCGCGCTGCCGGCCGACAGGTCGACGCTGACGGTGTTCAAGGTAGCCGGGATCATCTGGCAGGCGACGGCGCGCTTCCAGATCAGCTCGTACAGCTTGCGCTCGTCGTCGGTCAGGTACTTGCCGACCTGTGCCGGGGTGCGCAGCGCGGAGGTCGGGCGCACGGCTTCGTGGGCCTCCTGCGCGTTCTTGGATTTGGTGGTGTAGGTGTTGGGCTTGTCCGGCAGCGAACTGATGCCGTAATCGCGGGCAATCACGTCGCGGATCTCGGCCAGTGCGTCCTGCGACAGGCTCACCGAGTCGGTACGCATATACGAGATCAGGCCGACCGTGCCCTCGTCGCCGATGTTCACGCCTTCATAGAGCTTCTGCGCCACCTGCATGGTCTTGCGGGTGGTGAAGCCGAGCTTGCGCGATGCTTCTTGCTGCAGCGTGGAGGTGGTGAACGGTGCGGCCGGGCGGCGCTTGCGCTCCTTGCTGGCCACATCGGTGACGTGCAGCGAGCCCTGCGCGGCCTGCTGGATGCGCAGGCGCGCGGCCTCGGCGGTATCGCCATCGGTGATGGTGAACTGCTCGAACTTCTGCCCGTCCAGCTTGATCAGGCGCGCGTTGAAGTGCTGCGAGGGATGCGCGCAGGCAGCTTCGATGCTCCAGTACTCGCGCGAGATGAAGGCTTCGATCTCTTCTTCGCGCTCGACGATCATGCGCAGTGCCGGGCTCTGCACGCGGCCGGCGGACAGGCCGCGCTGCACCTTGCGCCACAGCACCGGTGACAGGTTGAAGCCGACCAGGTAATCGAGTGCCCGGCGCGCCTGCTGGGCATCGACCAGATCCGAGGCGATTTCACGCGGCTGGGCGATCGCTTCCTTGATCGCGCGCGGGGTGATTTCGGTGAACACCACGCGCTGCATCGGCTTGCCATCGGACAGCCCGCGCTGCTTCAGGATCTCGGCGATATGCCAGCTGATGGCCTCACCCTCGCGATCCGGGTCAGTCGCCAGCAGGATGTCATCGGCGCCCTTTGCGGCTTTTGCGATGGCTTCGACGTGCTTCTCGTTCTTCTCGATCAGGTCGTAACGCATGGCGAACCCGTTCTCGGGGTCGACCGCGCCTTCCTTGGGGACCAGATCACGCACATGCCCATACGAGGCCAGGACCGTGTAGTCCTTGCCGAGGTATTTATTGATCGTCTTGGCCTTGGCCGGTGATTCGACGATGAGCAGGTGCTTGGGCATGTCAGTACATTCTTGGGGCGGAACGCCCTTGTGGGGGCGCTAGGGTGGCTTAAACCGGGACGATAGTGAAGCCGATGTTTGGGTTGTGCATAAGCCGACGCCCGGGTTGCGGCCCGGGCGTTCAGCTTTGTTCCTTATTAGAGGAATCATGCCAGAGGGGGCTCTGTCAAGCCGCCCCCGGCAATTTGTCAGTTGAAGCCTGCTGCGGCAACACCGATAAGCACGAACAGCCCGATCAGGCAAAGGATGCCCAGGCCGGCCAGCGACAGGATCACGATGGTGACCGTGCCCAGACCCTGCTGCTGCCACTCCGGGTGATCGGTGAAGGCGTACTTGTCCACCACCAGGGTGTCGCAGATGATGTCGTGCAGGGCCTGCTTGCGCTCGGTGAAGGCGGCCATCACAAAGCCGATACACAGGGTGATGCTGCTCAGGATATAGGCGAAGAAGCGGCCCACCGCGCGGCCCAGGGTCAGGCGCTCGCCGTTGCTGCGCACCACCTTGATGCCCACTGCCATCTTGCCCAGCGTGGCCTGGTACTTGGACGAGTGCATCCATGCCGGGTACATCAAGTTGCCGGCGAAGATGATCAGGTAGCCGATACCCAGGGTCAGGAACATGCCGATCGAGCCAGCGGCGGAGTCCGCGCTGCCCGATACGCCACCGACAATTGCGCCGAGGATGCTCAGCGGGATCAGCACGATGTAGGTGAACACGGTCATGATCACGTAGTCGATGAAGTACGCGGCTACGCGCTTCCAGAAGCCAGCCTGCACCACCAGTCCACCCTGCACGGCAGCGGGGTCGACGTCCTGCGGACGGCTGGCCGGCGCGGCGTACGGTGAGTTGGCTTCGGCGGCAGTGCGTGCGGCGACGGCTTCGCCACTTTCGATGGCGGCGTAGTCCTGGCGCAGGTCGATGCCTGTGCTGGCCTGGCTGATCAACTGCAGTTCGTCGCCGACGGCCGAAAGCGGCTGCCACTGTTGCATGCCTTCACGCCAGACCAAGGTGCCCAGGTCGATCTCCCCTGCGCGGAATTTTTCGCGGAGGGCGTCCGCTTCAATCGGACCATGCCGCTCGCGCTGGGCATCAGCGTAGTACCACTGGCTCATCGTTTTCCCCGTAAAAGTTCTGGCCGCTACCAATCAGCTGCGACAGCTGATTGGCAGGTATTTGTCCTCGACATCGGAACTGCATTCCCAGGTGTCGGCCTGCATATCGTAGTCGAGCCAGAGGCTTTTTCCGTCAAGTTGGGTGTGCTTCGGGACATGCAGGCGTGCTTCCAGCCCGCAATGCTCGTTCTCGAAGCGGCCGATATTGATCTCGGCTACATCGCCATCGGCGTAGCTGTCCGGGCTGCCAAAGCCGTCGTCATCATTGACCGGGCAGCGTTCATTGGTGGCGACAAACTCGGCCACCTGCTGCTTCAGGGCAGTCATTTGCCCATTTGCCATGGTGACCTTGGAGCGCAGCACATAGTCCTGGTAAGCGGGCAGGGCGATGGCGGCCAGGATGCCGACGATGGCAATCAGGATCACCCCGACCACGGCGGCGATGATGCCGGCGATCGCGCAGCCGGACAGGCCTTGGCGGGGAGCCACGGCTGAGGTCGTGTGGATGGTTTGCAGCCCAGGAGGCAGTGATGGTGGGCCGGTTGGCGCCGTCGTCGAGGCTGCCTGCGCCATGTCCAGGCCGAGTTCGCCGGCGAAATCACGCAGCGGCCGCCAGTCGCCGGCACCTTCGCGCCAGATCAGGGTGTCCTCGTCGATACGGCGGGACTGGAACAGCTCGACGATGTTGTCATCGGTGATCGGGCCGCGACGTTCGCGGTTGCCCTCGGCGTAGAACCATTGGCTCACGTAGATGGTGTCCTTATGCATCCCTGCACGCCGGTGTTGGGCTTAGTGCAGGGGTTCGGGTTCGTCGACGAACATCTGGGTTTCCATCCAGGCATAGGCAGCTTCTGCGCCGGGTTGGTTGAACAGCACCATCAGCACCACCCACTTCAGGTCGTCCAGGTCCAGTTCGTCCTGGTCCAGCGCCATGGCACGGTCCAGCACCAGCTCGCGCTGGTCGGCATCGAGCACGCGTTGTTGTTCCAGGAACAGCAGGAAACCGCGACCTTCCACGTCCAGCTTGTCCAGCTCGGGGCCGTGGAACACGCGTACCGGCCCGTCAACGCGTGGCTGCGCCACGGCTGGGCGTTGTTCGGCCAAGGCATCGAGCCAATCGAAGGCCTTGTTGATTTCGGCGGGACTGAAACCGGCCTGGATCAGGCCGTTCTGTAGCGAGTCGCGGTCTCGGATGAGATCAGCGTCTTCGCTGAAGTAGTGTTCAAACAGGTACAACAGGACGTCCAGGATGCTCTCTTTCATTGCCCCTCGGCCTGCGCCATTGGCGCTGTGGAGGTGAAGAAACCTTCAGGTGCGGGTGTAGCGGCCGTGCGCCGACGACACTCTGCCTTCCAATTCCATGAGCAGCAGCATGGAGGACAGGCTGGCGGCCGTCAATCCAGTGCGCTCGATCAGTAAATCCATACCGGTTGGGTCATAACCCAAGGCATCCCACAATCGCTGGTAGTCTGGGTCCGGTGGCGTGACGGCCGGGTGCTGGCCGGACGGTACAGGGGAGATGGGGGTCTGAAGCCGGGTTTGCAAGGCACAGGCCAGTTCGCCGGCCAGATTGGCCACGCCTTCAAGAATGTCGGCGCTGTGTGTCACCAATGTGGCACCTTCGCGTATCAGCCGGTGGCAGCCGCGCGCCATCGGATTGTGGATGGAGCCGGGCACGGCAAAGATTTCGCGGCCGGCCTCGCTGGCCAAGCGTGCGGTGATCAGTGCGCCGGAGCGTTCGGCGGCCTCGATGACCACGGTGCCAAGGGCAAGTGCCGCCAACAGGCGGTTGCGGGCCGGGAACTGGCCACTGCGCGGTGCTGTGCCTGGCGGGTATTCGCTGACCACCGCGCCTTCGGCGGCGATCTGTGCCTGCAGCTGGCGATGGTGGCGCGGGTAGGCCAGGTCCGGACCGGTGCCGATTACCGCATAGGTGCTGCCCTTGCAGGCAAGTGTTGCCCGGTGCGCGGCAGCATCGATGCCGGCGGCCAGGCCGCTGGCGATGGTGAGGCCGTGACCGGCCAGTGCGGTGGCAAAGTCGCGGGCGATGTCGCGGCCGCCAGGACTGGGTATGCGGCTGCCAACGATGGCGATCGCTGGTTGCCAGAGCCGGGTTGGGTCGCCGGCAATGAACAATGCCAATGGTGGGTTCGGGCTGTCGCGCAGTAGCGTTGGGTAGTCCTCATCACCCCAGCCAACAAGATGATGGCTATCGAACTCCAGCCAGGCAGTGGCGCGCGCCCAGGCAGCCGCATCGGGCTTTGCCAGTGCTTGGCGTTGTGCTGGCGTGCAGCCTGCCGCTTGCCAGCCTGTGGGACCGGCGGCCAAGGCGTTCGCGCTGCTGCCGTGTTGATCGAGCAGGCGACGCAGTGTCTGCAGGGGGCCGCCGGCCAGCGTCAGGGTCAGCAAGGCCGGGCAGCGGGGTTGTATGGGCGTATTGGCAAGGGATGATCGAGGCATGGCCCAGCCTGCCGCCGCAAACAACAACGGCGCCCTCAGGCGCCGTTGTTGTACATCGTAAGGCTAGGCCGCGGGCGCTTACTGCGCGTCCGGGTGCTTCAGTTCATAGCCCACGCGGGTCGGCTTGGTGCCTTCCATGATCAAGGCATAGCTGACCTTGTCGAAGGTGCGGAACACCATTGCATGGCTCGCATACTCGTCAGGTAGTGTGACCCGGCCGGCGCTGGTCTTCAGTGCGTCATCCATGCGCGACGAACCCGGGTACTGCATGCGGTGGGCGACATGGCTGCCACTGCGCCAGATCGAGAACACCGTGCCGTTGTTGATCCCCTCACGTGCGCCGCCGGAGATGGCGATCACATCGCGCGGGCCGCCACTGGTGAAGCTGTCGGCCACTGCAAGCACGCGCAGCTGGCCCGGCGCCGGGGCGTTGGCCGGGGCGTGCGGGACGAACTGCAGGTCGTACGGGTTCAGCTGTACCGGTAACAGGCGATCGCCTGCGCGCACTTCGCTGCCACTGGTTTCCAGTCGCAGGGTGGAGGCTTCGACGTTGCCGCTGGCTACCTGGGTAAGTGTGCCGATATTGACCTGGGCCAGTTCATAGCCGAGGAACTCGTTGCGGTCGTTGGCCGCAACGAAGCTCTTCCACCGGTTGCCGCTGCCAGGAGTGGTATCGCCGCGTACGTCCAGATCCTCGGTGGGCTTGGGCTGGGCAAAACGTACGGTCGGGCGGACCACCATGTAGCGTTGGCCGGCCTGGGCAGCGTCCAGACCACGGATATAGGCGTTCTGTCCGGCGCTGGCGCGCAGACGGTTGTCTTCCAGGCCGACCACATAGGGGAGGTCCTCGAAGCTGTCCACAACGTTCAGGTTCTTAAGGAAGGGCTCAACGTCCGCCAGTGGCACGCCGGTGATCGGTGCTTCCTGGCGCGGACCGGCCTGGGCGGTCACCCGGTCCAGATAGGCCAGGCTCAGAACGTCACCCGGGTAGATCAGGTGTGGGTTCTTGACCTGTGGGTTGGCCTGCCAGATCTCCGGCCAAAGCCACGGCTTCTTCAGGAAACGTGCCGATATGTCCCACAAAGTATCGCCCTTGCGCACCACGTAGGTGTCAGGGTGAGTACCGTTCATTTCGACGGCCACGGCATAGGTCGTGACGGTCAGCATCGCCACGGCGGCGACCGTACGTATTTGTTTCAACATGGTTGCGATCTGCCTGATTCCCCAACAGGTTGTCGCACTATATTGCAGAAACGGGGGCGCCGGGCAAGCGCAAGCGGTAGAATTGGGACATCTTGCCGAAATAAGCGGCATCCCAGATTGGTATTGCCATGGCCCTCCTGCCTATTCTTGAGTTCCCAGACCCGCGCCTGCGCACCAAGGCGGCCCTTGTCGAGGCGGCCGAAGTGACCACGCCGGCCTTCCAGCAGCTGCTCGACGACATGCTGCAGACCATGTACGACGCCCCTGGCATCGGCTTGGCCGCCAGCCAGGTGGATGTGCATAAGCGTTTCATGGTCATCGACGTCAGCGAAGAGCACAACGAGCCGCAGGTGTTCATCAACCCGCAGATCGTCAGTGCCAGTGAAGGCGGCCGTGTCTATCAGGAAGGCTGCCTGTCGGTGCCTGGCATCTATGCCGATGTCACCCGCGCTGATTCCATCGTGGTTCGCTTCCTCGACCGTGAAGGCAAGCAGCAGGAACTGGCCGCCGAAGACCTGCTGGCCACCTGCATCCAGCACGAGATGGATCACCTGGACGGCAAGCTGTTCATTGACTATCTGTCGCCGCTCAAGCGCGAGATGGTGCGCAAGAAGCTGGCCAAGTCGCGCAAGCACGTAGCTTGAGTGCAGGGATCGGGGAGGTCGGGATTGGAGATTGGTAAAGACGTGCATTGCTGCGTCTTTCGCAGTTCTGGCGTTCCGTCCTGTGTCCCTGACCTGCATGCTGTTTTTTTTGATTCGCGATTGGCAACAGCCGCTGCGCTGCTTTTTCCAGTTCCGAATCCCGAATCCCGAATCCCCGCCCAATGAAAATCATCTTCGCCGGTACGCCGGAATTCGCCGTTGCTTCCCTGGGCGCCGCTGCGCGCCAGCATGAAGTTGTGGCGGTCTATACCCAGCCGGATCGCCCGGCCGGTCGCGGCCGTGGCTTGATGCCCTCGCCGGTGAAGCTTGACGCGATCGCGCGCGGCATCCCGGTGTTTCAGCCGGAAAGCTTGAAGACACCTGAAGCCCAACAGCAGCTGCGCGAGCTGCAGCCGGATCTGATGATCGTGGTTGCCTACGGCCTGATCCTGCCCAAGGCGGTGCTGGCCATCCCGACCCACGGCTGCTGGAACGTGCATGCCTCACTGCTGCCGCGCTGGCGCGGCGCCGCGCCGATCCAGCGCGCGATCGAGGCTGGCGATGCCGAAACCGGCGTCTGCCTGATGCAGATGGAAGCGGGTCTGGATACCGGACCGGTGCTGCTGCGCCAGCACACCCCTATCCGCGATACCGATACCGGCGGTCAGTTGCATGATCGTCTGGCACAGATGGGTGCGCAGGTATTGTCCGATGGCCTGGGCCTGTTGCGCGCAGGGCTGAAGCCGGTGGCGCAGCGCCAGCCGGAAGCTGGCGTCACCTACGCACACAAGCTGGACAAGGCCGAAGCCAAGCTCGATTGGGCCGAGCCGGCGGCCGCGCTTGCGCGCCGCGTGCGCGCCTTCAATCCGTGGCCGGTGGCCGAGGCCAGCTTGGCCGGCGAGCGCGTACGCATCCACGGCGCGGTAGCCATTGAGGACAACCGTGGCCAGTCACCGGGCACGGTGATCGGTGCTGCCCGTGACGGTATCGATATCGCCTGCGGACAGGGCGCGTTGCGCCTGCGCGTAGTGCAGCGCGAAGGCGGCAAGGCGATTACCGCTGCTGATTATCTGAACGCACGCCGCGATCTGCGGATCGAGGGCTGAGCGGATGACGGCTGCTACTTCCTCGCCGTGGGGCAAGTCCGCGGCGGCACAGCCCGGCGTACAGACCCGCGCGCTGGCGGCCAAGGTGTTGGCGGCGGTGATCGGCAAGGGCCGCTCGCTGAAAGCCGAACTCGGCGCTGCCCTGCCCAAGCTCGACGACAGCCGCGACCGCGCATTGTTGGAAGCCATCTGTTTCGCAGCGCTGCGGCGCCGCGTGGTCTACGACCAGGCACTGCGGCAATGGCTGCAGAAGCCGCTGGGCGCGCGTGACGGTGATCTGCGTGCGTTGCTGATGGTCGGTTTCGCACAGTTGGACGTGTTGCAGCTGCCAGCCCATGCGGCGCTGTCGGCGACAGTGGAGGCAGCGCGCGCGCTGGGCCGTGAGCGTCAGGCCGGCATGGTCAATGCATTGCTGCGCCGCGCACAGCGCGAGGGCTTTGCCGAGGCGCGCGCTGAAGATGCGTGGCCGCAATGGCTGCTGGCCCAGGTGCAGCACGACTGGCCGGAGCAGGCTGTAGAAATCATCGCGCAGAGTCTGCAGCCGGCGCCGATGTGGCTGCGGGTGAACCGCGAGCAGCACTCGCGCGACGCGTATCTGGGTTTGTTGGCCGAGGCTGGCATTGAAGCCGTCGCCGAGCCCTTGTCGGCCGACGCGGTGCGTCTGCCGGTTGCGGTGCCGGTGAGCAGCTTGCCTGGCTTTGCGCAGGGCGCAGTGTCGGTGCAGGACCTGTCAGCGCAACAAGTAGCCGATGCCTTGCAGGCACCGGCAGGTGCGCGGGTGCTGGACGCGTGCGCGGCGCCGGGCGGCAAGTCCGCACATCTGCTGGAGCGCGATCCGGCGCTGCAGCTGGTCGCCCTTGATGTCGACGCGCGGCGGTTGCAGCGCATCCGTGAAACCTTCGCCCGTACCGGCGTTGGCGCACAGGCGCAGGTGTTGGCCGTGGACGCCACCGATACCGCTGCCTGGTGGGACGGCAATCCGTTTGACGCGGTGTTGCTGGATGCGCCGTGTTCGGCCACCGGCATCATCCGCCGGCAGCCGGACGTGCTGTTGCACCGCCGTGCTGAAGACATCGTTGCATTGGCGGCCTTGCAGTCGCGCTTGCTGGACGCATTGTGGGCAGTATTGCGCCCCGGTGGCGTGCTGCTGTACTCGACCTGCTCGATCCTGCGCCAGGAGAACGGCCAACAGGTAGCTGCCTTCCTCGCACGCACGCCCGATGCGCAGCTGCAGGCGTTGCCGGAAGCCTTTGGCCATGACGACGCGGGCAATCGCCAGCGCCTGCCGGGTGAGCAGGGGGGGGATGGTTTCTTCTATGCGCGGCTGGTGAAGGCCGTAGCGGACTGAGCGGACGTTCTTCGTTCCTCGGATCAAGCGGGCAGTTGCGATGCCGATGAAATCAAGCGCCTGCCGCGCATTGTTGGCGGGTGCCAGGGCAGGGGGCAGGCAGTTGCTGATCGGGTACTATCATGACTCGTTGTTGTGTCCAGGATGGCTTCCGGAAAATGGGGAGCCCGTGTGGATTCTTTTCCAGGATTGCGTCGCGCAATGACTCGGCCGTCTGCTGATTTACCCCTGTATGTCATCAACCTGCCGGCGTCGGCGGATCGTCGTGCCTCGATCCAGCGGCAGGCTGAAGCTTTGGGCATCGATGTGACGATGTGGGAGGCTGTCAATGGCAGCATTCCGCATCCCTTGTTCACCAAGGTCGATGAAAAGCGGCGCCTGGCCTGCAAGGGCCGCCCTTTCCGTCCCGGCGAAATCGGCTGCTGGGCCAGCCACTATCTGTTGTGGCAGCAGTGCGTGGACAGCGGCCGGCCAATGATCGTGTTTGAAGACGACATCACCATCGATCCGCGCTTCCTGGACCTGTTGCGTGACCTGCCGTCATTGCCGGAGTCGGTTGGCTACTTCCGCCTGCATGCTGCGGACCGCCCCAGCTCGCCCTGGATAAAGTTCGGTGACTTCGTCCTGCATCGCTACTGGCGTAGCCCCTTGTGTGCGTTTGGCTACTACCTGACGCCGGAGGCGGCGGCGAGATTCCTGCGTCACGCCGAGCACTGGGTGCTGCCGGTTGATGACTATATGGACCTGGCCTGGCTGCACGGGGTGGAATGCCTCGGCCTCAAGCCAGGAGTGGTGCGCAGTGGTGATCTGTTCGCCTCGGTGATTCAGGCCGGGCGCAGGGCCAAACCCAGCGTTGGGCCACTGGGTTGGCTGCAGCGTGAGGCTTACCGTGCCCGTTTGAGCATGCGCTGGTTTGCCTACAATCTAGCCTCGCGGCTGCGCGGGCGTACACCCGCAAGCAACGGTTGAGAAGCGGCGATGCCGCCGCTGTTCAGCGGCGGCTGGATTGGCGTCCAGACAGGATGCTGATGGCTCTTTCGTAACGCTTCCACCAGGGCGCATCCCCGCGTAATGCGATGCTGGCGTAGCGATGCCGTTCTTTGCGGCTGGGCTTGGGTTTGGTGCGGTACTCCTGTTTGCCCAGGCTGCAGCAGCCATCGTCCAAACCACTGCGCGCCGCGTACACACGGACAATGCCGTAGTTGCGCAGCCCGTTGCGGTACAGGCTGGTTGGCTCACGGCGGGTTGCCCACCAGCCATTGTTGCCATGGGTGCGGTATTCCACGCAGCCGGTGGGCAGGTAGTACTTGCGGGCACCAAGGATACTGGCACCGTGCACCACGCAGGCATCAGCGCATAGCTTCCACTGGCGGCGGAAGCTGTGCGGCAGGTCGAGTACGTTCTCGGCCCAGGCCCGGCGCAGGCTCAGCGCCGAGGTGGGGGCGCCATACCAAGGTACCAGGAAGTAAGTGCTTACTGCGGTATAGCCAAGGTCGATGGGTTGCTGGCTGTCTTCGTAGCGGATGTCAAGGTTGTCGATGCCGAAGGTCTGCAGGTCGCTGAAGACGAAGTCGATATCGCGACGGGCGTCATACACCGCGCCGATCTTTTCCAGGTATTCCGGTTTCCAGCGGTCATCGGCGTCCAGGAAGCAGATCACGTCGGCGTTGGCAGCGGCCACGCCGCGTTGAAACGCGGCCAGCTGTCCTTCGTTTTCGCCAAACAACAGTGTCACCCGCGCATCGTCGCCGTAGCGCTGGCGCAGCAGTTCTGGTGAACCATCGCTTGAGCCGTCATCCACCACCAGGATCTGTGCGGCGGCGCGGGTCTGGGCCAGCGCGCTATCGATGGTCTCGCAGACAAACTTGGCGTAGTTGTAGTTGGTGATGACGACAGCGAACGTGGTCACGCCTTGTCCTCGGCCAGCAACTTGCGGAAGTAGGCAATGGTTTCCTTCAGGCCGTCTTCCAAGGCGACCTTGGGTTCCCAGCCCAGCTTTTCACGGGCCAGCGAGATGTCCGGCTGGCGCTGGCGGGGGTCATCCGAGGGCAGCGGCCGATACACCACGCGCGAGCGGCCGCCGACCAGTCGCAGGACCATTTCGGCCAGCTCAAGCATGGTGAATTCGCCGGGGTTGCCGATGTTGATCGGTCCGGTAAAGCCGCGCTCGGTGTCCATGGTCCGCAGCATTGCTTCAATCAGGTCATCCACATAGCAGAAGCTGCGGGTCTGGCTGCCATCGCCGAAAATGGTGATGTCTTCGCCGCGCAGGGCCTGCACGATGAAATTGCTCACCACGCGGCCGTCATTGGGGTGCATGCGCGGGCCGTAGGTGTTGAAGATGCGCACGACCTTGATGTCCAGCGCGTGCTGGCGGTGGTAGTCGAAGAACAGGGTTTCGGCGCAGCGCTTGCCTTCGTCATAGCAGCTGCGGATGCCGATCGGATTGACTCGGCCCCAATAGCCTTCCTGCTGTGGGTGTACTTCCGGATCGCCATAGACCTCGCTGGTGGAGGCCTGCAGGATGCGCGCGTTCACGCGCTTGGCCAGGCCCAGCATGTTGATCGCGCCGTGCACCGAGGTCTTGGTGGTCTGTACCGGATCGTGCTGGTAATGCACCGGGGAGGCCGGGCAGGCGAGGTTGAAGATGCGTTGCACTTCCACATACAGCGGGAAGGTGACGTCGTGCCGCATCAGCTCGAAATTGGGCAGGTTCAGCAGGTGCGCGATATTGCGCTTGCTGCCTGTGAAGTAGTTGTCCACGCACAGGACATCATGCCCCTGCTGGATCAGCCGATCGCATAAATGGGAACCAAGAAACCCCGCACCACCTGTGACCAGGACGCGTTGCATGAAAAACTCTCGAAAGGGAAAGGGTAGGGCGGGCATAGGCCTTTTGGGCCCGGCTGGCGAAGCCATTCTGCCACGATCTGTGCCCTTGGTTGGGGTGCGCTGGCGTCAAAAAGGTGCTATTTGCCCACGGGAGTGGCGGGCTTGCCCCGCCCAGGTACCACGTCAAGTCCCAAGGCGGCGGAAAACCCTGCCGCTCCCCATGCGGCCCACTTGATTACATCGCGCCGACGCAGCAGCAGGCTGTATACCACCACCGCCGGCACCGCGGCGGCCATCAGCTTGGCCAAATGCGTGCGCCCGGCGGCGTTGCCCATATAGCGGCGGATTGCGATCTGACGCGAGCGTGCATAGTGAAAGCGCTTGATGAAATCGGTGCGCATGCTGGGAGCGGAAGAGGCGCCGCCTTTGTGGAAGGCGCGTGCCGCCGGCTGCAGCAGGCATTGATGGCCGGCCTGGGCCATCCGCAGGCACAGGTCGTCGTCTTCGTAGTACAGGAAAAATGCTTCGTCAAAGCCGCCGATTTCGCGGAACGCACGGGTTCGCAGCAGCTGGCAACAGCCATGGATCCATTCGGCGGCGGTGACCTTGTCCGGCACCGTGCAGGAGCTGTCCGCGCCGGGTCTGAAGAAGGCCTGACGATGCGATATCTGTGGGACTGTTTCGCTGCGCCAGTTCTGCGGACCGATCACACCAGCTTGGGGGTGCTGCTGCATGCAGTCCAGCAGGCACTGCAGGTCATCGGGGGCGATGAAACAATCGGGATTGAGCAGCAGTGCGAACGGTGTCTGCACCGCCGCCATCGCCTCGTTGTTGGCACCACCATAACCTGCGTTGGTGGGGCGGGTGATCACGCGTGCATGTGGGATATGCTGCGCGATATGTGCGGCGCTGTCGTCGCTGCTGCCATTGTCGATGATGATGACATGCGGGAACGGGGCCAGCGTGTTGGCCATCGCCTCCACCAGAGTCGAACTGTTGTAGGTGACGCAGACAATGGTCACCTCATCAAACGACGTGTTGGGCTTCATGACGTGGATTCGCGTTCTCTGGCCAGGCCGTACCAGGGGAAGCTGCCCATTGGAATGCAGGCCATCAACAGGATGAAGACATGGCGATGGGTAAAGTTGCTCCAGAGCCCATTTACCAGACCGGCGGCGACATAGATGATGATGATGCTGGCAAAGATGCCCTTTTGCGGATCACGCAGCTTGCTTGTGTGTGCTGCGAAAGCAAGCAGCAAGGCGGCGAAAAGCAGCAGGCCCAGCACACCTTCCTCGGCCAGGATCAGAAGTGCTTCCTGATGCGGGTGGCCGGTGATGAACGGTTCCGAGCCCGGGATGTCGCGCATCTGCTCCAGATAGAGCGGTTCCCACTGGTTCAGGCCGTGCCCGAAAACCGGTGCGTCGGCGATCATGGGCAGGGTTTGCTGCCATAGCCATAGGCGGATTCCGCTGGAGGTGGCTTCCTGGCTGACCAGATAGCCATCAACTTCTTCGCTGATCGAGTCGATCATGCGTTCGCGGATGCTGGGCGTCGACCACAGTGTGGCGATGGTGAAGATCGCCAGCCCTGCACTGACGGTCAGCATGCGCCACCCGCTGAGCCGATGAGATACCAGGCGGTAGATCCAGTACCCGAGCAGCGGCAGCAGCACGATGTAGGTGGTTCTGCTCTGGATCAGCATGACCACATTGCACAGCACGACCGCGGCACCGAGCAGCGCAGCGATACGCCAGCGCCGATCCGGGCTGTTCAGGCCCACCGCCACCAGCATCGACATCAGGATCAGGCTGGCCAGCCCCTGTTGGGTGTATTCCTTGAAAACGGTGTTGCGCATGGATGCCTGTATTTCAGCCACTTCCCGTTGCGGTACAAGACCAAACTGCATCAGGTAGGAGATAAGCACCACCAGACCGGCAGCGGCCGCAAAGGCGGCAAGCGCGCGCCAGCGCCAGCGCGAATCACGCAGCAGGCTGGCGATCAGTGCTGGATATACACAGCCCCAGATGGCGGTATCGCGAAAGGCCGGGTCGCCACGGCCCATCCATGCGTGCAGCGCGCTGGCGAACAGTACGCCGAACCAGACCAGGAAGCCGATAACCACCGGCTCGCGCAACGCTGCCCGCCAACGTGCCAGTACATCCGCGCCGGCAAGCGAGCACAGCAGGCTCAACCCGATCAGGATGTTGGTGGCGGGTTTGTTGACGGGTGCAGCAAACAACGTGAGTACCGCACACCACTGCCCAATCGTCAGCAGCCGGGTACGGAGTCCCTGTAGCAACGGGAGGGGGTGGGCCGAAGACAAATGATTCACGTAAGGGATCACACCGGTTGGGCGTGGAAACGCCGCTGGGAAGGTAGCAGTGACAGCGGGACGGCCACCGGATAACCAGTCTGAATCTCAGTCGGTAGAACGAATAATTCTAGCGGCGAGAGGTTACATCTTCAACGAACAAGAGGGTGCGTACAGGTCATCTGCCGGGCGGGGTTCAGAAAGTGCACATGTCTTACGGATCGACTGCAGCGGGAGGGTTCACCAACGGCTGCCCGTTCTGCAGCAACCACAGCATGATGGTCTTCTGCCGCACGTAATTGGCGCTGACGAAGGCCTCGATCAGGCCCGGCCAGCCGTCCAGGAAGCCGCGTTTGACCACATAACTGCGGACGAAGCGCCAGCTCGGGGCGACGATCAGCTTGCCCAGGCTGGCTCGCTTGCCCTTGCCGAATTCATGCTCGGCCATCATCCGCGCGTATTTCTGCTTCTTGTCCAGCAGTTGCAGGAAGCTGCGGTAGGGGTGGTGCAACAGGTCACCCTTGAGCAGGGCGGCCGGGCCATCCAGGGTGACTGCTTCGTGGATCTCGCGATCGCCGCGCCAGCCGCCGTGACGGCGGTCGAACAGGCGCAGCACCCGATCCGGATAGGCGGTGCCATGGCGCAGGAAACGGCCGAAGTACTCCGAGCAGCGTGCGAAGCGGTAGCCGATGGCGCGCTTGAAGCCGGCGTCACGTTCGGCCTCGATGGCGGCGCGCAGCTCCGGGTTGACCCGTTCGTCGGCGTCCAGGCACAGCACCCAGTCGTGGCTGGCCTGCTCCACGCAGAACGCCTTTTGGCTGCGGAAGCCGGTGAACGCACGCTGCACCACGCGGGCACCAGCGGCTTCGGCCACGGCGACGGTGGCGTCGCTGGAGAAGGAATCCACCACCACGATCTCGTCGCAGAACGCCAGTGAGGCCAGGCAGTCGCCAATGCGGTCGGCTTCGTTGAAGGCGATGATGCAGGCCGACAGACGCGGACGCTGGGCTGGCAGGGTGGTGCTTGGGCTGGGCATGCGGGGTCTGGCACAGGGGAACGGGGCAAAGCCTAGCAGCGACGGCTTCCACTGGCGATGCGATAATTTCGGCATATCCGGGATATTCAGGAGTTCCCCACCGTGCCACGCCACTATCTGCTGTACGGGTCCGAGCGCTATGCGCTGGCCATCCTTCGCCCGCTGCAGGCGGCGATCCGCGCACGTGGCGATGAGGCGGCGTGGTTTTTCGATGGCCCGGGCGCGGAAGACCTGACTGCCGACGAGACCCTGCTGAGCGTTGAGCAGGTGCGTGCATGGAACCCCTGCGCGGTGATCACCTCGTCCAACGCGGTGCCGCACTTCTTCCCCGGGGTGAAGGTCGAGACCTTCCACGGCTTTGACGCCGGCAAGCCGCGCCACATCTACATCCGTGGCTTCTTCGACCTGTACTGCACCACCGGCCCGCGCGATACCGCGGCGTTCTCGGAGCTGGCACAAAAGACCGGACATTTTTCGGTGGTGGAAACCGGCTTCCCGAAGATCGACCCGTTCATGAGCCAGCTCAAGGACGAGCCGGATCCGGTGCGCGAGCCGCCGGTGATCCTGTACCACTCGACTTTCTCGCCGTCCTGGAGTGCCGCCGGCATCCTGTACGACGAGATCAAGCGGCTGTCGCAGACCGGCGAATGGCGCTGGATCGTCACCTTCCATCCGAAGATGGATCCGGAAATCACCGCCAAGTACCGCGCGCTGGAAGGCCCCTATCTGCGCTTTGCTGATGACGACAACATCCTGGACCTGTTCCCGCAGGTGGACATGATGTGCTCGGACACTTCCTCGGCACTCAACGAGTTCCTGCTTACCTACAAGCCGGTGGTGACCTTCAAGAACCGCCGTCCGGGCCCGCAATTGCTGGATATCGACGACCCGGCGCAGTTTGAAGGTGCTATCCGCACCGCGCTGTCGCGGCCGCCTGAACTGATGGCCGCGGTGCGCCAGTTTGCCGACCAGCTGCATCCCTACCGCGATGGCCAGTCCAGCGAGCGCATCCTGCAGGCCATTGATGATTTCATCGCCAAGGGCGGGCGCAACCGCAAGCCCAAGCCGCGCAACTGGTGGCGCAAGATCAAGCTGCGCAAGCGCATCGGCTATTGGGGCCCGGCGCGGGTTTAGTCGCGCGAAGTTCTCCCCCTCTCCCCTTGCGGGAGAGGGGGGCTTTATCCGCTCACCAGCGCAGCTTGCGCCGCGCCATCTCCCGTTCAAGCTGCGCCATCAACGTACGTGCCTGGGCTTCTTCCAGAAAGCGCAGCTGCAAGGCCGGCGCGCCACCTGCACCCGCGGTATCCAGGGTCAGCGTCGCGGTACCGAATCGTCGGTCCAGCGGTGAACGATCCAGCCGCAAGGCCTGCAGCTTGTCCAGCTCGGCCACGCGCCACCAGCGGTTCCACCAGCCACCACGGATGGCCACGCGCTGCGCGTCGATGTTGTAGCCGATGCGGGATACCTGGCGATGCGCTTTCAGTGCGGACCACGGCAGCCATAGCAATGGCAGCAGGCCCCATGCACTGTCGGTCTCATAGACCAATAGCGCCGACAGGATGCTCATCAATACGAGTGCCGGCAAACACAACCGCCACCAGCCGCGAGTACTTACCGGCAGCCATTGCGTGGGTGGCCACTGCAGCTGCGGCAGCAGGTGCTGCAACAGGCCGTCGCAAGTGTCCGGCGTTGCCAGCGGTGCCAGTTCCTTCAGTGCGCGCCCGTCCTGCTCCTGCTGCTGGCCGCCACTGGCGATATCCACGCGTAGCTGACGGCGTTTGAACAATCGGTGCAAAGCGCCTTCGCGCAAAGTCCAGGCCTGTATGCGACGGCGCGCCACGCTGCTGCGCACGCGGGTGAACAGACCGCGTTCAACGGTGAGGCGGCGGTCGGCCTCGCTCAGGCGGAAACCGTAGTACTGCACGATCGCCAGGCCCACCGACAGTAGCCGCATCAGGATCAGTGCGAAGGCGAGCAGCAGGATGCCGGTGGCGACCATCGTCAGCGTACCCAGCTGCAACTGGCTGGCATAGCCGAAGGCGTGGCGGCCCTGTTCTTCGATGAAATCGGAGGTGGCCCGGCGCGGGAACAGCTGGTAAGCCGCACCGATTGCCGCTGCCACAACGACCATCGCGCGGTTGGAAATAAGGCCCTGCCGCACGAGTTCGGACAATGGCAAGCTCAGCAGCACACCATCAGTGGGGACGTCGGTCTGCTGCTCGGCTGTCGCTGCTTCGCTGCCGCCCTGACGGATCAGCCGTTCCAACTCCAGCGCCTGTGCCAGTTTGAGTACGCGCATTTCCGCTTCGGGCTTGTCGCCGCCAGCCGATTCCAGTCGCAGCTCGGCCACGCCGAACATGCGGTGCAACAGGTTCTGATGCACCACCACATTATGGATGCGCGCGAACGGAATCTCGCGACGTGTGCGCTCGAAGATGCCGCTACGAATGCTCAGCGCATCGTTGCCTATGCGATAGCGGTAGCTCAGGTACTGCAGCACCGCGCTGACGACCAGCGCCACCACGATCGCGGCACTGATCCAGTGGTGGTAGGGCAGGTCGTCATCGCGGCGGCTGCCGAACACCAGCAAGGCAACCAGCGGCAGCAGGAACTGCTGCACCTGCTGCTGCAGGGCGAACAGCCACGACCACGGATGCAGTCGCTGCTCGTCGCTGGGGATGGGGGGCGGCAGTTCGCTCACAGTGCGTCGTCGTGATCGAGCTGGCGCGCCAAACGATCACGCAGGCGTTCGGCATCGGCATGTGCCAGCCCGGCCACGGCGACGGTGTTCATGCGGGTGCCGGCGGTATGCACGATCAGGGTCGCCAAGCCTGCCATGCGCTCCAGCGGACCCCGGCGCAGATCCAGGTGCTGTACGCGCGACACTGGCACGTGGCTTTCGCTCTGCCACATATGGCCGCGGCGCACGCCCAGTGACTGCGCGTCCAGTCGCCAGAAGGTCAGCCGATGCCGACGCCAGCCGAACCAGGCGCCCAACAGGGCACCAACCACGGCGCCGGCCGAGGGGATCAACAGCCAGTTCGATTGGTCGGTGGCCAACATCAGCACCACGCAGGCGGCGCCGAACAGCAGGGCCATGCTCAGCGCCGAACCAGCGGCGGCGAACAGCGCGCCGCGTGGCGGCAGCGCTTGCCACTGGATGTCGTCAGGCAGCGGCGTATCGAAGGCAGGAGGTTCAGTCATGCGCAGACGATATAACGGCGGGGCCGTACAACGGTAGGTGGGGCCGCAATCGCAGTTGTAGGAGCGGCGTCAGCCGCGAAGCTGGCGCGGCTGCAGGCCGCCGAAAGGCCTGCATTCGCAGTTTCAAGGTGGGGCGCCATTGTGGGTGCCGGATGTATCTGTGGCTTCGCGGCTGGGGCCCCGGCGACAAAAACCCAGCAGCCAAATGCCCCGCCAATATCAGCGCATCCCCAACCAGATGATGGCCCGCGCGTGCCGCGTTGGTGCGCA
>NZ_JBRREI010000061.1:0-26473 GCF_056760195.1 Stenotrophomonas sp. STEN020 | reverse complement strand
TTGTTTTTTCGGTCGCCGCTGGGGGCGCCCCCCCCCCCCGCTCCCACATTTGTTGGGTCACTGGTAAAGCCCTTGCCGAGCATGGCTCGGCACTACAGGGGCCTGCTTGATCAAAAAATCACCAGTGGCTGCGAAGGCTTGGCGCATAAGGCGTGTAGGCGCTTATCCACAGCTTGTGTAACTGACAGGGCACAGCCTGTGTGGACAACACAATGCCCGCGTAGTGCCGAGCCATGCTCGGCAGGGGACTTGCCGGTGTTACATCCGACAGTTCATCGGCTTTGCGGCTGACGCCGCCCCTACAAGCTTACTTCCAGGCGAGCAGGGTAGGCTGCAGGCGACGGAAAATCCGCTCCAACCGCTCTGCCCAGGCCTGCTGACCTTCAGCATCAGCAATAAGATCCTGGCGGATCTCCAATTCCACATGCACCAGGCCACGGCCTTCGCCATGCACCGGCACCGCGTAGTCGCTGCTGCTGTTGACCGAATAGGGCTGGTTGTCGCCCACCACCAGATCGCTTTCCTCGCGGAATGCCTGCAGCAGCACATGCGCAAAGCGGGTGTCCTGGTGGTAGAGCACGCCGACATGCCAAGGGCGCTGTGTGCCGTTCATTGCCGGGGTGAAGCTGTGCATCATCACCAGCAAGGTCGGCACGCCCGCATCGCGGCGGCGGTCCAGCTCGGTGTCGATGCGCTGGTGGTACGGCGCATGGATTGCGTCGATGCGCTGTTGGCGCAGCTGCGGATCAAGACCGAGATTGCCGGGAACAACGGTGCCATCGCTGACTTCAGGAATCAGCGTCGGCGAGACCAGCGGTCGGTTGCAGTCGATCAGTAGTCGCGAATAGGTCTGCTCAATCGCCCATGCGTCAAGACGTCCGGCCAAGGCACGGGTGGTGCCGGCAATGCCGATATCCCAGCCTATATGGCGGTCCAGTTCGGCCTGCGGTAGGCCAAGGTCCTGCAATGCCTGCGGCACGCGCTGGCCGGCATGGTCGGCCAGCAGCAGGAACGGTGAAGTGCCGTGCGGGTTGCGCACAGTGAACACCGCCGGATCATCGGTGCCGAGCAGCGGCGCAATGCTGTGCAAGCCTGAATCAGCCACGCGGGCGCCCATCCAGGTGGTGTTCGATCATCCACAGGCCGGCCCACAGCTTTGCGTCCAGCTCGTAGCCTTCGCCCATCTTTTCCACCAGCCAGGCAGCTGCGCGCTCGCGCGGGATGCTGTGCACGGTGATGTCTTCGCTGGCATCGCCGCCGCCGTCGCCGACGTTGTGCAGACCGGTTGCACGGACGAAGGCGATCTTCTCGCTGCTGGCACCGGACGAGGTGGGGCCGATCATCAGCACTTCGGCATGATCGGCGGTCCAACCAGTTTCTTCTTCCAGCTCGCGCACGGCCGAAACTTCGATGGATTCACCAGCATCGACATCGCCGACCAACCCGGCCGGCATTTCAATCGTGCGCGCCTGCAGCGGCACGCGGAATTGCTCGACGAACAGCACTTCATCCGCCGGGGTGACTGCGATGATGATCGCGGCCAAGCCGCCGGCATGAGTGCGCTCGCTGTATTCCCAGCTACCGCGCACAACCATGCGCTGGTATTTGCCTTCGTAGACGACGCGGGGTTCGGCGGTGTTCTGGCTCATGCGAACTCGTTGGCTGGAGTGGAGGGAGATTGCAGGCCGGCCGCAGCCATCAGCCGGCGGCGGGTCATCGGGCCAAAGCGCAGCGCCTCGCACAGCCCGCCAAGCATGTCGCCGTCGCCATTGGCGCGCACGAAGCCGTTGGCGGCGTTGTGCAACGGTGCGTTCAAGGCAACCGTGGTCAGTTGGCGGAACAGCAGCGCCTGTTCGCGCTGCTCACGCAACCGTACCGCCATCGTGGCAGCACCGCGCAGGCGCAGGAACGGTACTTCGTCGATGCGTTCGAGCAGGGTGTCCATGCTGCCGAAATGGGCCAACAGCACCGCTGCGGACTTGGCGCCAATGCCGGAGACGCCGGGGATGTTGTCGACCGCATCGCCGCACAGGGCCAGATAGTCGGCCACCTGGTGCGCATGCACACCTTGGCGCGCCTTCACCCCGTCCGCGCCCCAGCGCTGGTTGCGGGCGTAGTCCCACTGCTCGTCGTGTTCCAGCAGCAGCTGTGACAAGTCCTTGTCGGCCGAGACGATGACGCCGCGCAAGCGGCCACGGCTGGCATGCAGGGCACTGCCGATCAGGTCGTCGGCCTCGTATTCGCGGTCAGCCAGCACTTCCAGCCCCAGCGCGGCGCACAGCGCCTTGCAGTGGGCGAACTGGCGACGCAGCTCATCCGGGGCCGGGTCGCGGTTGCCCTTGTAGGCGGGGTAGAGCGCGTGGCGGAAGCAGCTGTCCAGTGCTTCGTCGAAGGCCACGGCGATGTGTTGCGGGCGCTCGCGTTCGAGCAGGTCGAGCAGGAAGCGGGCAAAACCGTGAACTGCGTTCACCGGCCAACCCTGCGCATCCTGGAACTCGTTGGGGATCGAGTGCCAGGCGCGGAACACATACAGGCTGGCGTCGATCAGGTAGAGCGGCTTCAGTGGCGCGTTGGCAGCGCTCACGGCTGCCAGTCCTGCAGCAGCGCTGCCGGATCGGGCCGCTCGCGGTCAGGGACGGCGATCTTCGGCGTGCCGATATGGATGAAGCCGACGATCTGCTCGTTGCTGGCCAAGCCCAGATGACGGGCGACTTCCGGGTCGCCGGCCATCCACGCGGTCAGCCACTGCGCACCGAAACCACAGCCCTGTGCGGCCTGCAGCAGGGCGAAGCAGACGCAGCCAGCGGTGAACAGCTGCTCGCGTGCTGGCACCTTGGGGTTGTCCTGCAGGCGCGCGATCACGGTGATGATCAGCGGTGCGTGGGAAAAACGCTGGCGGTCCTTCTCGACCGCAGCTTCGGCCGCATGCGGATCGCGCTGGCGGCTGCGCTGGGCCAGGAATTCCCCCAGCGCATGGCGGGCCTCGCCCTGCAGGCGCAGGAAGCGGAACGGCACCATCTTGCCGTGATCCGGCACGCGTACGGCCGATTGCAGCATGCGCAGCTGCGTGGCGTGGTCCGGTGCTGGCTCACCCAGTTGCAGGGAGGGCACCGAATGGCGCTGATCCAGCGCTTGCAGGAAGCAGTTGTCGGACATGGGTCACAGGGGCTGAGGCGGCTATTGATTATAGACGTCGCCCATGTACCGGCCCCTTCGCGCAGGCCGGGGTCAGTTTTGTGCGCTGTGTTGTGTGCCCTGAACAAGCCGTGGGTCGCTAATAAGCGCTGACACGCTTAGCATTGCTGGTATTGCGGTGAAGAGATCATGAGGTGGGAAATGCGCACTGCATCACTTACCCTGTTCATCTTCTCCGCCTACCATGCGCGTGCGGATTCAGGGGCCGCGTCTGCATTTCCTAATCCGTTTACCAAAAGATCAGCGCCTGTAAGGGTGTGGAGCCTTTGTGCATGATGTCCAGTCCGCATCCCGCCGGTCAGCCCGGTCGTAACCAGAACCTGCTTGGCGTGGCCCGCGAGGCTGCCTTGCCGGTGCTGTCGCAGGCCTTTGCCAAGGTGTTGGCGGGGTTTGACGATGCCTTGTTCGACCGTGCCGAGACGGCTGGGCCCTCGCAGCTGGCATTCCTGGATGGCATGCGCGAGCTGCGCCGCCGCCGTGATGAAATCTCCCGTCGTTTCGACTCGCACCTGCAGCAGGCCTGGGCCGCGCTGGATGCGGGCACCCCGCAGTCGGCTGAAGCCGTGCTGGCTGGGCAGAGCGATGGCGGTCTGAGCCTGGTTCCTGAACACATTCTCGAGTCACGTCTGGCCGTGCGCAATTTTGCGACCGTGCTGCTGCGCGACTGGAAGCAGGTATTGCTGCGCATCGATCACCGTCTGGCCTGGGTGGCCGGGGTGCCGGCGCTGGATGCTGATACCAACCCGATCGGCCCCGAGCATATCGGCGTTGCCGTGCACGAGGCGTTCTATACCTGTGACCTGGCCGCTGAAGTGCGGCTGGTGCTGTTCAAGTTGTGCGAGCGTGAGTTTGCGGCCGGTATCGGCAAGCTGTACGAGGCGGTGGACGAGCGCCTGGCCCAGGCCGGTGCGGCTCCGGAGATCGCCACGCCGCGCCGTCCCAGTGCGCAACGACCCTCGGCCGAGCAGTTGGCGCAGGCTGCGCAGGAAGAAGAGGACGGATTTGATCCAGGCCACGCGCCGATGTGGGCGCGGCGCTTCTCCGAGCGCTGGACCCAGCGCCGCGGCAGCATGGCTGGCCAAGCTGCCGCGCAGGCCGCAGCGGGCTTCGAGGCAGAACAGGCCTTTGGCAATCCACAGAACATGGTGCTGGAAGCACTGCACGAGTTGCTGGCGCAGAGCCGACAGACCCGTGAAGGCGGGTCGGCGTCTTCGGCGGACGCGGGGCAGGGCGGCGCTGGCCATCAGCGTTCCTTGAACCAGCGCGAAATGATGTCGGTGCTGTCGTTGCTGCAGGCCACGCCCAGCGCAACCCTGCGCGCGGCGGTGGGCGAGGATGGCGAATCGCTGGCGCAGCGGCTCAAGAGTGAAGTGCTGTCCGGGGCGACGCGGCTGGGTGTGGACCCGCAGCAGGCGCACCTGGACCCGCAGGACGAAGATGCGATCGATCTGGTCGGCATGCTGTTTGACGTGATGCTGGATGAGCGTGATCTGGAAGGCCGCTCGCGTGAGCTGATCGGCCGACTGGTGGTGCCCTTCGTCAAGGTCGCCATGCTCGACCGGCGCATGTTCGTGCAGAAGACCCACCCGGCACGCAAGCTGCTCAACTCGCTGGCCGAGGCCTGCGAGGGCAATGCCGGCGAAAGCCAGGCCGAGCGCGCGTTGATGGGCAAGGTCGAAGAAATCATTGAAAGGTTGACCGCCGAGTTCAACGAGAACCTGGCGATCTTCCTGACCCTGGAAGAAGAATTCCGTGACTTCCTGGCCCAGCATCGGCGCCGGATTGAAATCACCGAGCGCCGCGCGGCCGAAACCCAGCGCGGCCAGGAAAAACTGGAAGTCGCGCGCAATCGTGCTGCGGCCGAGCTGGACAAGCGTGTTGCCGATGCGACCCTGCCCAAGGCCATTGCTGACTTCCTGCGCCAGCCCTGGAACCACCATCTCACCCTCACCCTGCTGCGCGAAGGTGACGAAGGCGAGGGTGTGGCCGAGGCCTTGAAGCTGGCCGACGACGTACTGGAAGAAGTGGCCGAGGCGCGCCGTCATATCGTTGGCAAGCCGTGGCTGCAGTCCAGCCAGCCGGGCCTGCGCAAGGTGTTTGCCAGCGTTGGCCTGCACGGTGATGGTGGCACCACTGCGATCGATGCTTTGCACGACACCTTGCAGTCCATCGCCGAGCTGCGTCCGGAACTGGAACGCGCGCTGCCGGAATTGCCGCAGGTAGCCCTGCCGACGCCGCCCGCGCCGGAAACGCCGGCCATCGAGTTTGGTAGTGCGACCAAGGCCGAAGATTTCGACGACACCGATGCCGAGCGTTTCCGCAGGATGGAGATCGGCACCTGGTTGGACTTCATCGACAAGGACGGCAAGATGCAGGCCGGCAAGTTGTCGTGGGTGAGCCCGATCTCCTCGCGGCTGCTGTTCGTCAACCGGCGCGGCATCCGCTTCTGTGTGGCCTCGCCGGAGGAGCTGGCGGTGATGGTGCGACTGGAACGGCTGCGTCCGCACGTGGATGACGGCGCCTTCGACAGCGCCATGCAAGGCGTTATCGACCGCCTTGAGCCGCAGGGCGCGGCTCACTGATCGCAAACCGGCAGGCCAGGGCCTGCCGCACAGGGCACCGGCTTTGCTACGATCCGGCGGTTGATCCGCTGCGCATCGAGGACTGGAATGGCCGTAGATGTCTTGGTATTGAAGGAAACCGCTGAAGGCGAGCGACGCGTTGCCGCCACGCCGGAAACGGTGAAGAAGCTTGTTTCAGCCGGCGCGCAGGTACACCTGCAGGCCGGCGCGGGTACGGCCGCGGGCTTCCCCGATCAGGCCTATGTCGACGCTGGTGCACAACTTGGTGACGGGCTGGAAGGCGCGGATCTGCTGCTGTGCGTACAGGCACCGTCCTTGCCGACTATCGCCCGCCTGAAGACTGGTGCGGTGTTGGTGGGCGGTGTGCAGCCTGAAGCCGACCCCGCGCGCGCGGCTGCGCTGCAGGCGCAGCAGCTGCAAATCTTCCCGTTGGAACGATTGCCGCGTACCACCCGTGCGCAGGCGATGGATGTGCTCAGCTCGCAGGCTGGCATGGCCGGCTACAAGGCGACCTTGATCGCCGCGCAGCTGGCGCCGCGCTTCTTCCCGATGCTGACCACCGCTGCCGGCACCATTCGCCCTTCCAAGGTATTGATCGTTGGTGCAGGTGTTGCTGGCCTGCAGGCAGTTGCCACCGCCAAGCGGCTGGGTGCAGCGGTCGAGGGCTTCGATGTGCGCCCGGAAACCCGCGAGCAGATTGAATCGCTGGGCGGCAAGTTTCTGGACCTGGGCGTCAGCGCGGCAGGTGAGGGCGGTTACGCTCGGCAGCTGACCGACGAAGAGCGTGCTGAACAGCAGCGCCGCTTGGCCGAGCATCTGAAAGGCGTGGATGTGGTGGTCTGCACCGCTGCCGTGCCGGGGCGTCCGGCACCGAAGATCGTCACCGCGGCGATGGTGGCCGGCATGCGCCCGGGCAGCGTGATCGTCGATCTGGCCGCTGAAACCGGCGGCAACTGCGAAGCTACCCAGCCGGGCCAAACCATCGAGGTTGGTGGGGTGACGGTTGCCGGTCCGCTCAACCTGGCCAGCATGGGCGCGGTGCACGCCAGCGAGATGTTCGCGCGCAACGTCTACAACTTCGTGGCCTTGTTCCTGAAGGACGGCAAGTTGTCGTTCGACTGGAACGATGAGCTGCTGGCCAAGACAGTGTGGCCGCAACGCCCGGCCGGTGGCGAGATCCCGCCGGTCTGAGCGGCAGTGATGGGTAGAGCCGAGCCATGCTCGGCTGGGGCTCTACCCGGAAATCTTTTTTGTAGGAGCGGCGTCAGCCGCGAAGCCGGTCATCCATCGGGATGCAGGCTTGTCCGTAGTTTCATTGACGTCAGCTTCGCTGCTTACACCGCTCCCACAAGGGCGCTGGAATTGCTTGGAAAGCCCCTGCCGAGCATGGCTCGGCACTACAGTCAGGCGGCGCGCAGGCTTTAGCCCCTCTCCCGCATGCGGGAGAGGGGTTGGGGTGAGGGCAGCTTTTCGCTTGGAAAGCCTCTGCCGAGCATGGCTCGGCACTACCGACGGGCTCAGCGCGGGGAGCGGGCCGCTGGCGGGTTGGCCTGTACCCATTGCCGACGTTGTTCCGGGCTCATCTTGTTCCACTGTTCGCGCAGCTGCTGGCGCTGGTCCTTGTCCATGCCGCGCATCTTGTCGAACAGGGCCTGCGCGTCGCGACGCTGGTCCGGCGACATGTTCTCGAAGCGGTGCATGCCGCGACGGGCCTGCTCGCGCTGCTCGGGGGTCATCTGTTGCCAGCTGCGGGCGTGCTCATAGCTGCGCTGACGGCGCTCGGGTGAGGAGCTGTTCCAGCGATCGCGCACCGGCGCGATCAGGGTCTCGCGCTGGGCAGGACTAAGCTGGTCCCATTCGGGCAGCTGTTGCTGGGCGGCGGCCGGAGCATTGGCACAGACCAGCAGCAGCGGCAAGAGCAGGCAGGACAGTGAGGTCTTCATCTTCATCATTCCATCGCCAGATTGTCTGAGCCCAGCCACAGGTAAAGCTCCGGGCTTTCGTCGAACAGCAAGGTGTCGTCGCCAGCGTCGGCGTTCTGGTTGGCAATCAGGGGGGCCGCAGGCGGTTGCGTGCTGTGATTGAACTGCATCGCCACCGGCACGGCCAGCAGCGCCGAGCACGCGGTAGCCAGCCACCAGCGATGGCGGCGCCATACCGATGGTGTGCTCGCCATGCTGGCCTGCTGGCGGGCCTGCCGCAGCCGCGCCAGGGTGGCCGGCGACAGCGTGGCATCGGCCTGCTGCTGCAGCTGGCGGGCCTGATGGTCGAATGCTTCGGGGGGTGTGGGCAAGCGGTTCACCGCGTGGCCTCCAGTTGTTTCTGCAATGCGTCGCGAGCACGCGACAGGTGGGTTTTTACCGAGCCTTCCGAACAGCCCATGGCCTTGGCGGTGGTGGCCACGTCCAGGTCCTGCAGCACGCGCAGGCTGAAGGCTTCGCGCTGGCGGGCCGGCAGTTGCCGCAGCGCCTGCACCAGCTGGGCATAGCTGCGTTGTTGTTCATGCGTCTGCGCCGGGCCGGGGGCTTCATCGGCCCAGTCGATGGTGCTGTCCTGGTCGTGATCTTCCTGCGCGGCCCAGAACTTCAGGCGGAAGTTGCGGCGCCGCTGCAGGTCGATGATGCGCCGGCGCAGGATGCTCCAGAACAGCGCTGTCCATTCCTCTGCGGGCCGCTCGCGGTAACCCAGCATGCGCTCCATGGCGTCCTGTACCGCGTCCAGCGCATCGTCGCGCTGGCGCAGGCCGGCTTCGGCGAAACGGAACGCGCGCGGGCCTATGCCCGCCAGGAAGGCGTCCAGCGAGGCAGGTACAGCGGCAGGCGGCATCAGGGGCGGGCTGGTCACCAGCACAGGGTAGCGTCTCGGTCGTGGTCTCTGGGGGAGATAACGCACGGGCGCGCAAACGGTTGACAACGCAACGGTCGCGCCAGCTTCGGCCACATGGTTATGATGCCGGACAGGCGCTTCCAGCCTCGGAGAGACCAAGCAATGAGCGACGGGTTCGTAGCGTTGTACATCTTCATGCTGGCAGCGATCGCCGGCCACGTGATCATCTCGCGGGTGCCGGTGATCCTGCACACACCGTTGATGTCCGGTTCCAACTTCATCCACGGCATCGTGCTGATCGGCGCGATGGTGGTGCTCGGCCACGCCGATACCACGCTGGAAAAAGTGATCGGCTTCATCGCCGTGGCCTTGGGCGCGGGTAACGCGGCCGGCGGCTATGTGGTGACCGAGCGCATGCTGGACATGTTCAAGAGCTCGAAGAAGCCGGAAGGGAAGGGCAAGTGAGTGCTTCTTCCCGTGTTGCAGGCGGCTCTTCGATCAGTGCGCGGCAGATCTTCCAGTGGCTTAGTTATCTGCAGTATCCAGCCTTGCTGGTGGCGCTCGCCTATGCGGCGCGGCCGCTGTTCAACAGCATGGACGGTATCTTCGACGCTTATAACAGCGCGCTGTTGTATGCGGGCGTGGGCGTAGGCATGTCCTCGCTGCAGGATCCGTCCAGGACCCAGAACAAGATTTCGAAAAAGGTGTGGGAAGACCCGCGCAAAGGCGGCGTGTTGTTGGGGCTGATCAGCGTGCAGGCACTGTTGCCTATCGTGCTGGGTTTGCTGGGCGCCGCGTTGGCACCTACAGCGGCGCTGTCGCAGCTGTCGCTGGGCCTGGTGGCGTTCGGGCTGGGCATGATCGGGCTGTTGAAAACGGCCATTGAAATGCGTGAACACCATCGCCTCGACAAGCAGTCTCCTCGCCATACCGACACGGCTCTGGAGGCCGGTGCATGAGCATATCGATCCTGGTCAATACGAGTTATCTGGTCGCTGCCACGCTGTTCCTGCTGGGCCTGCAGCGCATGGCCTCGCCCAAGACCGCACGCAGCGGTATTCAATGGGCCGGCGCCGGCATGCTGATCGCCACCGCGGCCACGTTCTTCCTGCCCGGTCTGCACAACATCGCCTTGATCGCGGTGGCTTTGGTGCTGGGCACCGGGCTGGCCTGGGTCTCGGCCAAGAAGGTTGCCATCACCGATATGCCGCAGATGGTGGCGCTGTACAACGGCATGGGCGGTGGTTCGGCCGCGGCGATTGGTGCGGTGGAGCTGCTGCGTTTTTCCGAGCTGGCCAACCGTGACACCAGCCACTGGAGCGCGCAGGCCATCGCTGATCTTTCGGCACGACTGCCGTCGAATACCGTACTGGCGCTGGCGGTTGTAGGTTCGGCGATCGGTGCGGTATCGCTGTCCGGGTCGATCATTGCCTGGGCCAAACTCGATGGTCGCCTGGACAAGCGGGTTACCTTCCCCGGGCAGCAGGTTTTCAACCTGTTGGTTGCAGTGGCGATGGTGGTGTTGGGCGTATGGGCGGCGGCAAGCCTGCAGCCGCTGGCGATCATCAGCTTCTTCGCGGTGGCGCTGGCGCTGGGCGTACTGATGACGCTACCGATTGGCGGCGCCGACATGCCGGTGGTGATCTCCCTGTACAACGCGTTCACCGGTCTTGCCGTGGCGTTTGAAGGTTACGTGCTGGGCAACGAGGCCTTGATCATCGCCGGCATGATGGTTGGTGCGGCTGGCATCCTGCTGACCCGTTTGATGGCCAAGGCGATGAACCGGCCGATCAGCGGCGTGTTGTTCTCCAACTTCGGTGGCGGTGGCCAGGGCGCTGAAATCAGCGGCACGCAGAAGCCGATCGAGGCGGCCGATGTCGCCGCGATGATGGCGTTTGCCGAACGTGTGGTGATCGTGCCCGGTTACGGCATGGCGGTGGCACAGGCCCAGCACAAGATCTGGGAGCTGGCGCAGCGCCTGATCGAACGTGGAGTCAAGGTGAAGTTTGCGATCCATCCGGTGGCCGGGCGCATGCCCGGTCATATGAATGTGCTGTTGGCCGAGGCAGGCGTGCCTTACGACCTGATCGCCGACATGGACGACATCAATCCGGAGTTCGCCAATACCGATGTATCACTGGTGATTGGTGCCAATGACGTGGTCAACCCGGTTGCCAAGACCGACCCGACCAGCCCGATCTACGGCATGCCGATCCTGGATGTGGTCAATTCCAAGAACACCATCGTCATCAAGCGCGGCAAAGGTACCGGTTTTGCCGGTATCGAAAACGCGCTGTTCTACGCTGACAACACCCGCATGTTGTACGGCGATGGTGCCGAAGCAGCCAGCGCCCTGGTCAGTGAACTCAAGGCGCTGGACGGCGGGCATTGACGGTGCTGGGTGGTGGTCAGGAGGCCACCGCCCACTCCAGCATCTGTGGTTCGGCAACCGTATTGATCGGCGGCATCAATTGGGGAGCGGCCAAGACACTGTCCTGTACCTGCTGACCGCGCCTGGCGGCGGTGGTGGTACAGCCGAAGGCGTGCTTGAACGCGCGGCAGAACGCGCTTTCGCTTTCAAAGCCCAGTGATTCGGCGATCTCGCACACTGACAGGCTGGTATTGCAGACCAGATCCAATGCGCGCCGATTGCGCAGACGCGCGGCATACTCACTCGGCGTCTCGCCAAAGACCTCGCGATAGATCCGGATCAGGTGCGTGGGCGAGTAGTTGGCTACCGCAGCGAGGCTGATCAGGTCCAGGCGGGTCTCGATGGTGCAGCGGATCAGGTGCTGCACGCGCAACAGCCGCAGCATCGTCTGATGGCGCCGCAGCACAGTGCGGCCACTGCAGCGCTCGAGCTGCATCTGCATGGGCTGCTGGCGATCGACCAGCGCATCACGGAGCAACCCCAATTTATAGGCGGCGTCGCCGGTAGCAGGGTTGTGCTTGAACCAGCGCGGCCGGCACAGGTGCACGACTGCGCGCGCCAGTTCTCTGTCGCAGGTCAGTTCACGGGGGATCAGGCAGTTGATGATGGATGCCGTGGATTTTGGTGGCTTCTGCCAGAGTGCTGCCGGGGCTGCAATGCATAGCCACCAGCCGTGCTCGCGGGTGATGTGACGCAGGCTGCCGTCCATCCAGAGCTGCAGTTGGCGCGCGCCAAGCTGCCATGGCAGATCGCCATTGCTCAGCTCCAGCGCACCGTCCAGCACCAGTGTGACGCTGATCCAGCCAGCCGGAATGCTCAGCCGCCCACCTTTACCGCGGCCGCTGATGGCGTGGATGCAGTCCGGACGTTGCATGGATAGATCGAGTGACTGTGAACCCTGAATCAGATGATGTTTGATAGCCATCGCACCTTCCCCCCAAAGTGTCTGTGTGAACGGACGGCGTGCGCGGTGTCGCGTTGCGGTCCGGCCGCGCTGTGCAGCCGGTGGTCCCCCGCCCGTCGTTTGAGCTTTTTGTGGAGCTCTGCTCATTTCAGACGCAGGCGATGGCCGAGTACCTCACCTGTAAACGTTAAAAGAGTGCCCAGCTGTGCTCAGGCCTTGCTGAATCGGGGACATGAAAGCGGTAGTGGCAGCACATCCGCACAGCTGCGGAAAAAAAAGCCCGGGAAGTCCGGGCATATCTGGAGGTGCCGCGGTGTTCCCCCTTGTGGTTGCTGGGGGTTGGTCGCAGCTTGCCAAGCAGAGAGAGAGAAAGAGAGCTTGGTCCAGACATGAATGGTCTCGGTGCTGCGGCCGGCCTTGCATGCATCCGGGCACAATTGCGTGTGCCTGAATTGCGTGTTCGCGGCTGAGGCATTTCTTGTGCGTTCATCGATGGTCGTTGATGTGCACAATCGCGATGGATCGTAGGCAGGGGCATGCGGATGGATCGCGTTGATCAGAACAACCGTTCGTTGCGGGCTGTCATCGGCAGTGCAATGGCGGTCGATCAAGCTGCAGCGTTGCAGATACGGGCGTTGGTAGCGATAGAGGACGGTAACCTTTCCAGGGCGAAGACACTTTTCCTGCAGGCGATCGAGTTGCATCCGGACTGCAGCGGCGCGTGGGTGAATATCGGCAATGTCTGCCTTGATTTGCGTGACATTGCTGCGGCTGATGCGGCATTTCAGCGGGCGTGGGAATTGGGTGATGAGACGGTTGCCTGCCTGCTGGGGCGTGGCTTGGTTCGGATGAATGCTTGTCGGTTTGTCGAGGCGCAGGCGTTGTTGCAACGCGCTTCTCAGCAAGAGCCCAATGCTGCCGACGTGTGTCTAGCCTACGCGCAATGCCTTTGCGAACTTGAGTCATTCGATCAGGTCGCTGCCTGCCTGCAGGGGGTGATGGTCAATGCGCTCCGTCCGGAGCAGCAGCGCGTGTTGGCGTGGCTGTTGGCCCAATCGGGCGGTGAAGAAGAGGCTGTATTGCTGTATCGACGTTTGTTGGATACTGATTCAGCGCAGGACGAACTACGTGTGCAATATGCGTTGTTGCTGGAGCGCCTCAATCGGTTGCATGAGGCGGAGCAGGTGCTGGCCGGTGTCCGTGTCGATGGCATTGAGGCAACCAGCATGATGCATGCGTTGGCCTCGGCTCGGCTGCTCCGCAGACGTGGGCATGTGCGGAAGGCCGTTGGCGTGCTGCGTGCTGTGCTTGCGGCAGGGCAGGGGGCTGTGGCCGATGATGCAATGTCCGCGCAGCTGTGGTTTGAACTTGCTAGGTGCCAAGATCTATCGTTGAACGTGGACGCTGCCATGGGTGCATTGCAGCGGGCGCATGCAGCTGCCGCGGTTGCCTTTGCACAGCGCAGCCAGGGTGTTGGTTTGCCGAGGGTACTGGAGTGGTTGCAGCAGCGTCGGCATCGGCCGGTATCCATGCAGCCAGCGCGGGATGAGCGTGGCAGCTCCCGGCCCGATCCAGTGTTTCTGGTGGGTTTCCCGCGCTCAGGCACCACCTTGTTGGAACGGGTCTTGGATGGGCATCGGGGGTTGGACGTATTGGACGAGCGCCCTGCACTCGAGGCAGTCATCGCGCGTCTGCGGCAAACACCTGGCTGGCGCGATGCAGATATGGATGCATCACTGGATGGCTTGAGTCCTGCTCAATGTTCCGATGCCAGGCAGCATTACTGGCAGCAGGTGCATCGGTACCTGTCTTCGCCGGGACGGCTGGTGGACAAGTATCCGCTGACCCTGACCCGGCTACCCTATGTCGCTCACCTGTTTACGCATGCCGACTGGTTGCTGCTGTTGCGTCACCCTTGCGACTGCGTGCTGAGTTGTCATATGCAGGCGTTTGGAATCAACGGTGGCGCGTTGGCGTTCGCCTCGCTGGAATCGACAGCGCATACCTATGTGGCGGTAATGTCGATGTGGGAACAACAGCGCTTGTTGCAACCCGCGCGGGTGCATGTGTTGCGCTATGAAGAGCTGGTTCAGGATTTCGCCGTGCAACTTGCGCAGGTGATGGCGTTTCTTGACCTGCCGGTGCAGGAGGCACAGCTGGATTTTGCCAGCGCCGCGCTCGCCCGCGAGCGGCGCATCAACACGCCCAGCTATGCACAGGTGGTGCAACCCCTGAACGCTGCTGCGGTGGGACGCTGGAGACGCTACCGTGCCCACTTCAGTGACAAGACCTTGGCCATGCTGGCCCCGTGGATAAGTCGCTACGGGTATTCGCTGGACTAGGTCTGCGCAAAGCGCAGATACGTCGATAGGATGTACTTGTCCTGTTCCGGTGAAGCCAGTCCCTGATGTGCGTACATCCAATAGGGCGGGAACATCACTAGCCGTCCCGCCATGGGTTGAACGCCATGTTGAAGCCCAGGGAACCAGGTTTGGCCGCCACGTTCGACGGTATTGAGGTACCACAGAAACACCATGTATCGGTCGCAGACCTGATTGATTGAATCAAAGTGGGTCTGGAATTTCTCATCGTTCCCCGCGTGGTAGCGCTTGAGAATCAAGGGGCTCAACAATGGGCCATCAGGTACCGCGATGGGGAGCCCGACGTCCGCGTTGTAGCGTCGTAATGCCGTGCTGATCAAGTTGCGGAAGAACGTCTGCAGCGGCGCGTCGGCCAAGCGCCCCATATCCATCTCGCTCCAGGCGCTATCCTCCAGTCCTGCACGGATACCACGGCCATTGCGCTGTTGAAGGTGATCGAGTCGGTGGAACGAGGCGATCAGCCCGCTGCAGAGTTCCTGCGGCAGGCTATTGTCGTAGCAGCGGATGTAGTGAGCCAGCTGCTTGCTGCTGCCGGCCACCTCTGGCGCGGCCGTAGCCGCGACAGAAGTGGCTGACAAACAATCAGAAGCGTGCAGTCCAGCGCATCCAGTAGTAACGGCCGATGGCATCGTAGGTCCGCATATCGGTGGAGGCATTGAAACCAGTGTAGATCAGCGGTGGCTGCCGATCGGTAAGGTTGCGCACACCCAGTTGTACCGAGCTGTTCTTCAAGCCTTCGAAGCTGTAGCCGATCTGCAGGTCGGTCTGGGTGAAGGAGGGAATACGGCGTTTGGAGACATAGCCCGGGCGCTTCACGCTGGCCAGATCCGGGGCTTCGTAGAGATGGTGTACGTAGCGCGTGGTCAGGCTTGCACTGAGGTTGCCGCGTGACCAGCTCAGGTCATTGAGTGCGCGCCAGCGTGACATGTTGCCGAAACCGGACGCGGCAGAGTCAACGAAAGTACCGGCAAGGCCGCTGCTGCCTGGAATGCCCGGGAACGCCGAAACATCACTGCTCGGGTCGCCGGAAAGCATCCTGACGTCATATTTGGCCAGATAGGTGGTGTCCAGGTTCCAGCTGAACTTGCCCCAGCTGCCCTCCGGCAGGGCGTAGCGGAAGCCCAGGTCGAGACCGGAGGTGTTCAACGTGCCGAAGTTGCCTACGACATTGGTCATCTGTGCGACGTCACCCGCGTCGTCGCGTATGAACGTGTCGCAGAACCGCCCGAAGTCATAGCATTGGTTCAGCATCGTCACTTCCGGCAGGGCGGTGATGAATTGATCCAGATTCACCCGCCAATAGTCGGCAGTGATGCTGAAGCCTTCCAGCCAGGACGGGCTGTACACCAGTCCGTAGGTGAAGACGGTGCCTTCTTCCGGCTGCAGTTCTGGGTTGGCCGAATGGAACGAGGTTGTCTGGGTATTGCTTTGGGTGAAGCTCCCGTCGGTCCGCACGCCGGCGCAGGCGCGCGGATCGGCCGCCCCCCCGCCGGTATAGCCGTTGCAGGGGTCCACATAGGCAGCAGCGGTCGGCGCGGTGGCGGCATACAGGTCGCCGATGGTCGGGGCGCGAAACACATCGGCGTAGGTGGCGCGGATCAGCAGGTCGGAGAACGGCTTCCACTCCACGCCTATCTTGGAGTTGGTGGTTCCGCCGAAGTTGGAGTAGTCCGAGTAGCGCGTGCCCAGCGTGACTGAGAGTTTCTCCGCGAACGGGGCGTCGGCCAACAGCGGTATCAAGGCTTCGGCATATATTTCGTTGACGTCAAAGCCACCATTGAGATCGCCGAACGTACAGGCTTCCTGGGTGATCAGGCAGACCGTCTCCCCTGACGGAATGATGGTCAGGAAGTCACTGCTGGAGTTGGCCGATTCTTCGCGGCGTTCGACGCCCACCGCCAGTGATACAGCACCGGCCGGTGCCTGGAACAGATCGCCGGTGATGTTCGCGTTGTAGACGGTCAGGTCGTTTTCGCTACTGCTGTGGATTGTCGGATTGATCAACTCCAATGCTGCGAGCTGGGCGCGGCCAGCCTCGGTGTTTGGATCTGGCGCGGGGCCGAGGAAGTTGACCGGCAAGCAGCCGGCGATGACGCTGGCGGCATTGCCAGCGTCGCGCACGCAGATGGGTTTGCCACTGACCGGATCGATCATTGACGGGCCCAGCGCATCGGTCAGGCCGGGGCTGTACAGGTAGCCGCGCACCGTAGCGGACTGGGGGGTGCGGCCATAGGAGTAGGACGCATCCCAGCTCCAACTGCTGTCTGCAAAAGCGCCGCGCAGCCCGGCGGTGACCTGGTAGGTCTCGGTCTGGTAACGGGTGGTTCGGGTTGGAATGAAATCGCGCAGGCGCAGGCGTGCATCAGTGATGTCCACGCCGAACGGGTTGTACATGCTGTCGGCGCTGATCGGCACTGCATCTACCGTGGGGCGACCATCGAACGGCAGAGGTGCTATGAAGAAGGAGGATTCGGTACGCAGCCAGGAGCCGAGCAGGAAGGCCTCTACGTTGTCACTGATCTGGTAACTGCCATGGAGGAACAACGAGGTGCGTTCCTGTGGGGTGAGGTTGAGGTTGCCGTCGGCCTGGTAGTTGTAGACGTCGTTGAGGTTGTCGAAGCAACGGAAGTCCGACTGGGCATTGCCTGGGCGGCCCTCGATCCGGGTAAGGGTGATGTTGTCCGGCGCAGTCGGGTCGGTGGGCGGTTTTGCACAGTTGGGGTCGCTGAGATCGACCCCGGTCAAGGATGCGCGCGGAACCACGTAGCGGCCGGTAAGGATGCGGCTGGTGCCGCCGATGCCCTTTTCGCCGGCGTACAGCTGATACGGCTGGCTGGAGTAGCTGCGGTCCGCCGCACTGACCTGATCTTCCTTGTCGTAGCTGGTGCCCAGCATCAAGCGGCCTTTTTCGCCGACCATGCCGAAGGTGGCATCCAGGCGGCGGGTGCTGGCATCACCGCGCGATGAGGTGCCGTAGTACGCGCTGGCCTCCACCCCTTCGAAGTCCTTGCGCAGGATGAAGTTGACCACGCCACCGATCGCGTCGGAGCCGTAGATTGCCGAGGCGCCGTCCTTGAGGATTTCAACCCGTTCGATCAGGGCCATGGGAATGGAGTTGATGTCCACCGCGCCATTGGCGCTGGAAATCGTGCCGATCCAGCGCTTGCCATCCACCAGTACCAGAGAGCGGTTGACGCCAAGTCCGCGCAGATCGACCGTGGCCGCGCCTGCGCCGCCGCCGTTGTTGACCTGTGGATTGGTGGCGGCACCGGCAATGGCCGGGCTGCGCTGCAGAAACTCACCGACGGTGGCCGCGCCGGAGTTCTGGATGCTCTGTCGATCAATCGTGAATACCGGGCTGGAGGTTTCCAGATCGGCGCGTTTGATGCGCGATCCGGTGACCTCGACGCGGTCCAGATTGGTGGCTGCCGGTTTGGTCGGCGGATCTTGAGCGAGAGCAGTGCCTATGGTGCCCAACGCCAAGGTGGCGGTGGACAAAGGCAGCAGTGCCCGAGTGATGGCACGACTCAGGGGTTGGATGGTCACTTACGACTCCTCTGAAGGATGCAGGGGGAGTCGAGAAATTATGAAAAATTAACCTTACGGTCTGTGCGGAGGATGCACGTCAAGCTGTACTTGAACTACCTTTTGATCACGAGGCTGCATGCTCGAGTCCGTGAGGTGTTCAACGCCCCGCACGCCAGGCAACCAGCAGCGCGATGCTCAGCCAGATCAACTCCCCTAGACCGTTGGCAAGTGACAGCAGGGTCCAAGCGAAGTGCAGGCCCATGCGCAGGGCCGATTCCCACGGGGTCAGGCCCATCGGGCCGCCGACATAGGCTGCGGCAATGAGCCAATTGGCAGCCGCGGCGATCAGCACGGTGGTGAGAATGGTTAGCGCAGCCCGTGCCGGGCCTGGTCTGAATGCGCCCAGACGCAGCATCCAGGCTGCCTCCAATGCGGCCAGGACCGCCATCCAGCCGGCCTGGGTGCCGGTGCTCAGGGCGACCAGCAGCCAGGCGATGGTGAGGGTGATGCTTCCGAGCAGCAACAAAATGGGCCAGAGCCAGTGGCGGGTACGGCTGGCCGAGGTGGAAACAGGCGACATGGGCATTCCCGAACAGATTCCGCAGCATAGCGTTTCAGCGGCGATGCCGCCCAGTCGGATAAAATGGGGCCATTGCGGGTAGCCACCGCGTCCCCATATCCATCTACATGTATTCCCGTAGCAGTGAACCTGTCCATTTTGAGCGTGATTGCCCGGCCGTGATGGTGCCGCAGGGCGATAGCGTGACCTTGCCGGCCGGCAGTTATGGCTACATCACCCAGGCACTGGGTGGCAGCTATACGGTGTTTGTCGAAGGTAATCTCTTCCGTATCGCCGGCAAGGACGGCGACGCCATCGGCAAGGAGCCGCCGCCGGGGCTGGAGCTGCCCGACGACGCCGGCGACGAAGATGTCGAAAAACTGGTGTGGGAGCAGCTTCGTACCTGTTTCGACCCCGAAATCCCTTTCAACATCGTCGATCTTGGGCTTATCTACGAAGTGGATATCAAACACCTGGACGATGGCCAGCGTGAGGTCGACGTCAAGATGACCTTGACCGCGCCAGGCTGCGGCATGGGCGAGATCCTGGTCGATGACGTGCGTAGCAAGCTGGAGATGATCCCGACCGTGGCCCAGGCCGACGTCGATCTGGTGTTCGATCCGCCGTGGGGGCGTCACATGATGTCCGAGGCGGCGCGCCTGGAAACTGGCATGCTGTAAGGCCGCGCCGGCTGTTGTCGGTGACGGTTTGTGCTGCACCCCCGTTGCCGCTGTGGCGGCGGGGCTGTCCCATCCCGCAATCTGGAAGGAATTATCCGGTGTCCCAGTCTTCGTTGAGCTTCGATGTCACCCGTTCGGACCATCCGCGTAGCGCCGAGGAGCGCGCCAAAATCCTGGAAAAGCCAGGCTTTGGTCTGCACTTCACCGACCACATGGTGGCCGTACGCTGGGACAAGGACACCGGTTGGCACAATGCGGCGGTAACGCCCTACGGCCCGATCTCGCTGGACCCGGCCGCTGCCGTGCTGCATTACGGCCAGGAAATCTTCGAGGGCATCAAGGCCTACCGTCACGCTGATGGCTCGGTGTGGACCTTCCGCCCGCAAGCCAATGCGGCACGTCTGCAGCGTTCGGCGCGCCGCCTGGTGCTGCCGGAACTGCCGGCTGACATCTTTGTCGAGTCGCTCAAGCAGTTGGTTGCGCTGGACAAGGACTGGGTGTCCGATGCCGACGAAGCCAGCCTGTACTTCCGCCCGTTCATGATCGGCGATGAAGCCTTCCTCGGCGTGCGCGGCGCGCACAAGGCGACCTATTACGTGATCGCCAGCCCGGCCGGCCCGTACTTTGCCAAGGGCGTGGCGCCGGTGGCGATCTGGTTGTCCACCGACTACGCGCGCGCTGCCAAGGGCGGCACCGGTGCCGCCAAGTGCGGCGGCAACTACGCAGCGTCGCTGCTGCCGCAGCAGCAGGCACAGGCACAGGGTTGCTCGCAGGTGCTGTTCCTCGATCCGGTCGAGGGCAAGTACCTGGAAGAACTGGGCGGCATGAACGTGTTCCTGGTCTACGGCAAGGAAAACAAGCTGGTCACCCCGGCGCTGTCGGGCAGCATCCTGGAAGGCATCACCCGCGAATCTCTGCTGCAGCTGGCCCGCGACCGCGGCATGGACGTGGAAGAGCGCCAGGTCACCATCGATGAGTGGAAGCAGGGCGTCAGCTCGGGTGAAATCACCGAGGTGTTTGCCTGCGGTACCGCTGCGGTGATCACCCCGATCGGCCAGCTCAAGGGCGAAGACTTCTCGGTCGGCGATCTGAATGCACCGGCCGGCGAAGTGACCATGTCACTGCGCAAGGAACTGACCGACATCCAGTACGGCCGTCAGCCGGATCGTCACGGCTGGTTGGTGCGCCTGGACGCCTGAGCGTCCCTGCTCAGTTAAGTGAAGAAACCCGCTGCGACCTGTTCGCAGCGGGTTTTTCTTTGTCCGGACACCCGTCCGTGCAAGCCAGTGGTAGCAAGGGGTTCATAAATAATCTTTACAAATCACTCACTTAGGTAAACGTGACGGAGCAACAGTTTCTGTTGTAACCCTCTTGTCATTGATTCAGCCGCCATTTACTGTCCGCCAACGGATCGGTAACAGGGGACTGGTTCGGGTAGTTCTACCCGGGCAGCAACCTCTTCGCATCTGGCAGGGCCCCGGGTAGGACGCATGCCGCGCAAGCGGCTTCCTCTCAATGCAGAAGGGCTCTTCAATGTCATCCAAATCGCGCCGTACGCTCGTTCGTGGGTTGGTAGTTGTTGGCACTGCTTCGTTGTCGTCACTGCTCCTGTGTGCGCCGGCCTGGGCCGGCGATGTGCATCTGGCCGGTCTGGATTCCGCGCCGACGCATCAGCGCTTCATCGTCAAATACCGTCAGGACAGCCGCCAGGCCGCAGGCGACGCCGCCCTGCAGAAAACCCTGGTCTCCGCCGCCCGCGCGCTGCCGACGCGTGCCGGCAAAAGCATCGGCGTGCAGCATATGCGGCGTCTGGCAGTAGGCGCGGATGTGGTTCGTGCCGATACCAAGCTTGACCGCGCCGATGCTGAAACGCTGATGCGCAAACTGGCTGCTGATCCGAACGTCGAGTACGTCGAAGTCGATCGCCTCAACACCATCAGTCTGACCCCGAACGACACCCGCTACGGCGAGCAGTGGGGTTATTCCGGCACCTATGGCATCAAGGCCAACCAAGCCTGGGATGTCACCAATGGCGCCGGCTCGGTGGTGGCGGTGCTGGATACCGGCATCACCGCGCACAGCGACCTGGCCGCCAACCTGCTGCCGGGCTATGACTTCATCAACGACACCACCGTGTCCAACGATGGCAACGGTCGCGACAACGACCCCAGCGATCCGGGTGATTGGGTAAGCGCCAACCAATGTGGCGGCACCCATGCCGCGCAGAACTCCAGCTGGCACGGCACGCATGTGGCCGGCACCATCGCTGCGGTCACCAACAATGCCAAGGGCGTTGCCGGTGTGGCGTATGGCGCCAAAATCGTACCGGTGCGCGTGCTCGGCACCTGCGGCGGCTACGACTCGGATATCGCCGACGCCATCATCTGGGCTTCTGGTGGCACCGTATCCGGCGTGCCGGCCAATGCGAATCCGGCCGAGGTGATCAATCTCAGCCTGGGTGGCTCCGGTGCGTGCGGCAGCACCACTCAGGCAGCGATCAATGGCGCGGTCAGCCGTGGCACTACCCTGGTCATCGCTGCCGGCAACGACAACACCAATGTCTCCAATGCTTCGCCGGCCAACTGCAACAACGTGATCGCGGTGGCATCGATCACCAGCACCGGTGCACGTTCGAGCTTCTCCAATTACGGTGCGTTGATCGACATCGCCGCGCCGGGTTCCAACATCCTGTCCACGCTCAACAGTGGCACCACCACACCGGGCGCGGAAAGCTATGCCGCTTACAACGGCACCTCGATGGCGACCCCGCACGTGGCTGGCGTTGTTGCACTGCTGCAGGCGGTTTCAACCACGCCGAAAACACCGGCGCAGGTCGAGGCCTTGATCAAAGCCAATGTCACCGCGTTCCCATCCACGCCATCACAGAGCATCGGCCCCGGCATCCTCAATGCCAAGGCGGTGGTGGATGCTGCCAACGGTGGCGGCAACCCGAACCCGGGTGGCACGGTGTTGAACAACGGCGTACCGATTACCGGGCTTTCCGGCGCGGCCAGCAGCACACAATACTTCACCGTGCAGGTGCCGGCGGGTGCGAGCAATCTGGTGATCGCAAGTTCTGGCGGCAGCGGCGATGCGGACATGTATGTGCGTGCCGGCAGCCAGCCGACCACGTCCACCTATGATTGCCGCCCGTATAAAACTGGCAATGCGGAGAGCTGCAGCTTCGCAGCACCGGTGGCAGGTACTTACCACGTGATGCTGTCCGCGTACTCGGCGTTCTCGGGTGTAAGCCTGCAGGCCAGCTGGAGTACCGGTGGCGGCAGTGGCGGCGTGCAGACCTATAGCAACGCAACCGCGGTCGTCATCGTCGACAACGCCATCGTGGAAAGCGCCATCGCCGTCTCCGGACGCAGCGGCAATGCCCCGGTATCCACGCCGGTGACGGTCGATATCAGCCACACCTGGAAGGGAGATCTGAAGGTGGATCTGGTCGCGCCGGATGGCAGCGTCTACGTGCTGAGCAACTATGCCGGAGGCAGCGCGGACGATATCAAGCAGACCTTCAACGTGAACCTGTCCAGCGAAGCTCTCAATGGCAGCTGGAAGCTGCGCGTCAACGACAAGGCCAGTGGTGATACCGGCCGCATCAACAGTTGGTCGATCAAGTTCTGAGTTGAGCAAGGTTCAAGCGGCAGGCAATGGCCGATCGAAGGCGCCATTGCCGTGTTGTGATGTGACAGGGCCCCGGCGTTTTCGCCGGGGTTTTTTGTTTGTTCGTTCGTGGATTTCAGCGCGTGCGGATCCCACCACTCTTCAGCGTGTTGCTTTGTCACGCCGCGAGCAGTGATTGCCAGCATTGAGGTGTCTCGGAGGCATCGAAGATCGTGCTGTGCGCTTCCCTGACTGATGCGTTGGGAGGTTCTGACTGCGGCTGGGACAGCGGTTTCAGTAGTCCTCCGATGGGAGTGTGCAAGGCGGATGCCTAGTGTCGGCAGGCGGGTCGGTGACAGGGGGCGATCCGGAGTGTTCTGCCCAGGTGATGGTTGCTGTCCACACAGAGAACGCCAGGCAGGACCGGCGCCGCGCAAGCGGCAACTTCCATGCAGAAGGGTTCAACAATGTCATCCATATCGCGCCGTACGCTTCGCCGTGGGTTCATTGCAGTTGGCACTGCTTCGCTGTTTCCCCTGCTGTTGTGCAAGCCGGCCTTGGCCGGTGAAGTACAACTTGCAGGTCTGGACTCTGCACCTGTGCATCAACGTTTCATCGTCAAGTTCCGTCAGGACGCAACTCAAACTGAAGGTGGGGTCGCGCTGGGCAATGCCCTGGCCGCCGCTGCACGCGGGCTGCCGACGCGCGCTGGCAAGCCAGGCACGCTGCAGCACCTGCGCCGGTTGGCGGTAGGTGCGGATGTGGTGCAGGTGGACACCCCGCTGGATCGCATCGAGGCTCAAGCACTGATGTATCGATTGGCTGCGGATCGCAATGTCGACTATGTCGAGCTTGATCTGCGTCATACCATCGATGTCGCCCCGAACGACCCACGGTTTGGCGAGCAATGGGGGCTGTCCGGCGCCTATGGCATCAAGGTCGGCGAAGCTTGGGGAAATGCGACCGGGGCAGGTGTGGTGGTGGCGGTGCTGGATACCGGTATTGCCAACCACAGCGATCTGAATGCCAATGTTCTGCCTGGTTATGACTTCATCGGTGATCTTGAGGTGGCCAATGATGGCGATGGTCGTGATGGCGATGCCAGCGACCCCGGTGACTGGGTGGCGGCGAATCAATGTGGCGGCAGCCACGGCGCGCAGAACTCCAGTTGGCATGGCACCCATGTGGCCGGCACCATCGCGGCAGTGACCAACAACGGCAAGGGTGTGGCCGGCGTTGCACCTGGCGCCAGGATCGTACCAGTACGCGTGCTGGGTCGCTGTGGTGGCTATACCTCGGATATCGCCGATGCCATTGTCTGGGCGGCGGGCGGAGCGGTGCCCGGCGTGCCTGCCAATGTCCATCCGGCCGAGGTCATCAATCTCAGCCTGGGCGGCGCAGGAGCCTGCGGCAGCACCATGCAAAATGCGATCAACAGCGCGGTAGGCAAGGGCGCAACCCTTGTCATCGCAGCCGGTAACAGCAACGTCAATGTGGCCAAGGCCTCGCCCGCCAACTGCAACAACGTCATCGCCGTTGCTGCCAGCGACAGCGCCGGCAAACGTTCAATCTGGAGCAGCAGCCAGCAGTCAAACTACGGTCCGCTGGTTGATGTTGCGGCACCGGGCAGCGGCATCCTTTCCACCCTCAATAGCGGCAGCAAGGGCCCGGCGGGCGAGAGTTATACCTCTTATGGCGGGACATCGATGGCGACACCACATGTGGTGGGTGTGGTGGCGCTGGTGCAGCAGGTGTCCAACCCGACGCGTACGCCAACGGAGATTGAAGCCTTGATCAAGGCAACGGCGACTCCTTTTCCAACTACACCGGACCGTGATATCGGCGTTGGCATCGTCAATGCGCAAGCGGCTGTGGCCGTAGCATTGGGTGGCCCACTGCCACCGGAGCCGCAACCCGACCCTGCGACTGAACTGGACAACGGTGTGGCGCTGACTGGCTTGGCAGGCAGCAAAGGCAGCAACCGCTATTACAGCTTGGAAGTACCTGCAGGTGCGTCGAATCTGCTGATCAGCATTGCCGGTGGCAACGGTGATGCTGACCTGTACGTGCGCGCGTCCAGTCGTCCCACCGCCTCCAGCTACGACTGCCGTCCGTTCAGTGCTGGCAATGCCGAAAGCTGCAGCATTCCTGCGCCCGTAGCAGGAACTTACCACGTCATGTTGACCGGCTACTCTGCCTACTCAGGCCTGCGTTTGAAGGCAAGCTGGGGTCTGTTGCCGGCGCAGACCTATAGCAGCGATGAGGGTGTGGATATCCTCGACAACCGTACGATTGAAAGTGCGATCAGCGTGTCCGGACGCACTGCCAATGCGCCGGCGGCCACTGCGGTAACGGTGGATATCAGCCATAGCTGGCGTGGCGACCTGAAAGTGGAGCTGCTCGCACCTGGCGGCCGCGCCTATCTGCTGAGCAATTACGAAGGAGGCAGTGCCGATGACATCAAGCAGACCTTCGAGGTCGATCTTTCCAATGAGGCCTTGAATGGCACCTGGAAGCTGCGCGTCAACGACAAGGCCAGTGGCGATACCGGGCGTCTCACCGGCTGGTCAATCACGTTCTAGCCCAAGGCAGCGCTTGCCACTGTGCATGAGTCTGGCGTTGTAGCCGGACTCATGCCGTGAGCGCAACTCAGTCCTCGCAGATGTCGGCGCAACTGGCCTGCAGAACCTGCAAAGCGTCAGCCGGGGCGATGTCCAGCAGCAGGCCGCGTTGGCCTGCGTTGATATAGAGCGTGTCGTGTTGTGCGGCACTGGCGGCGAACACCACTTTGGCTGGCCGCTGCTGTGCGAAGGGACTGATGCCGCCGACCTTGTAACCGCTGCGCTTCTCGGCTTCGGGGATTTCCATCATCTGCGCGTGCTTGCCGTCGCAATGGGCGGCAAGCTTTTTCAGCGACAACCGCTTATCAGAGGGAATAACCGCGATCAGCGGCTGCTTGTCCACCCACGCCATCAGCGTCTTGAACATGCGCGGCGGGGCAATGCCCAGCGCCTGCGCTGCCGCCAGCCCCTTGCTGTCGACATCGGCCGAGTAGTCATAGGCATGCACGCCATGGGCGATGCCGGCCTTGTCCAATGCGGCGGTGGCGCGGGTGCTTTTTGCCACTTACAGCGATTCGAAGCGGTTGGCGTCGACGTTCTTGCGGACCTTCTCCGGATTCCAGATGCGGCCGTTCATGGCGATGTAGACGCCTTCAGGCAGCGACTGCACCGCACCGATCGCACAACCGATGTTGAACTCGGCATCGGAACCACGGAAACGCGCCGGGCTCAATGCGCCGGTCATCACGATGGTCTTGCCGGGGATGGTGGCCAGCACCTTGCCGGTGGCGACCATCGAGTCGGTGCCGTGGGTGACCAGCACGTGGCGGGTTGGCTGGGCGGCGATGGTGGCGCGGATCAGCTCGCGGTCGTCGTCGCTGATGTGCAGCGAGTCCTTGCGCAGGATCGGAATCACATTGAAACGGAAGGTCACGCCCAGCTCGCGCAGGATCATGCCGATCTGCGGATCGCCGATCTGGTAATCGGACTTGTCGTCGAAGTAGATCTTGTCGATCGTGCCACCGGTGGTGACGATCAGGAGTTCTTCCATCATTGCGGTAAATCCTTGCGGTGACTGCCAGCGGCACAGGCCGCGATGCTGCGAATGATAATGCCGTAGGCAGCGTCCGGCCACGTCACGTCGCGTTGGTAGAGCCGAGCGCCAGAAGCCGGGGGGGTGGGGAAGGGCAGGGACGTTGTGGACAGGGGGGGGG
>NZ_JBRREI010000060.1:0-26866 GCF_056760195.1 Stenotrophomonas sp. STEN020 | reverse complement strand
CCCCCCCCCGGCGCGGGGTTCTGGCCCCCCCCCCGGGGTGTTAACCCCCCCCCCGCCCGGGGGCCCCCTGTCGCGCCCCCCCCGGCGCGCCCGCGGCTCTACCCACAATCCATCAGCGATTGTAGGAGCGGCATCAGCCGCGAAGCTGATGAACCCTCGGATTGCGAACATATCGGCAATTGCAGCATTGCCAGCTTCGCGGCTGACGCCGCTCCTACAAGCGTTTTGTCGGTAACGCCTCTGCCGAGCATGGCTCGGCACTACAACGCGGCTGCGCTACGCACCTCCACCGTCACGTGCACGATCTCTTCGTGGATCGCCAAGGCGCGATGGAATACCTCCGGCGCTACCACCGTTTCGGTCACCACTTCCATAGCGCAGGCATAGCGGCCACGGCCGACCTGCCAGACGTGCAGGTCGCTGATCTGTGCAGGCACATCGCCTTGCTCCACCGCCTCGCGGATCTCAGCCACCACCGGTGCGTCCATCTCCGCATCAAGCAGCACGCCGCTGGTCTGCTTGATCAGGCCCCAGGCCCAGACCGACACCAGTACCGCACCAACAATGCCCATCAGCGGATCCAGCCAGGAGGCGCCGAAGTACAGGCCACCGAGCAGGGCGATGATCGCCAGCACCGAGGTCGCCGCATCGGCCAGCACATGCAGGTAGGCCGAGCGCTGGTTCAGATCATGGTGATGATGGTGGTCGCCATGCGCGTGGTGGTCATGCCCATGATCGTGACCATGATGATGGTGTTGATCGCGCAGCCACCACGCACACAGCAGGTTCACCGCCAACCCGACCACCGCGATCGCAATGGCCTGCTGATAATGGATGGGGCTGGGTTTGAACACGCGCAGGATGGACTCGAAGGCCATGATCGCGGCAACCCCCAGCAACAGGATCGCGCTGGTGAACCCAGCCAGGATCTCGATCTTCCAGGTCCCGAAAGCAAAGCGCGGATCATCGCGGTAGTGCCGTGCGCAGGCATAGGCAAAGGCCGCCAAACCAAGCGCCAGCGCATGCGAGCTCATATGCCAGCCATCCGCCAGCACTGCCATCGAGTTGAACCACCAGCCACCGGCGATCTCCACCACCATCATCACGATGGTCAGCACCATCGCGCGGCGGGTGTTCTTTTCCGCCATCGGATTGCCTTCGCTGAAGGCGTGGCTGTGCCGGCGGGATTGGGCGAGTGCGGCGAGTTGCATGGAAGCTCTACGGGGCGGGAAGTCGGCGTGATTCTATACCCCCATGGGGTATATGATGTCAGCCATGGCTCATATCCAACGCGACAAGAAGAAGCTGCTGACCCGGGTGCGGCGCATTGCCGGCCAGGTGACGGCGCTGGAACAGGCACTGGAGGCCGGCGACGACTGCGACGGCGTGCTGGTGCAGATCGCCGCCGCCAAGGGCGCCATGCACGGGCTGATGCTGGAGGTGATGGCAGGTCATTTGAGTGACCACGTCGTGGCCGAGGCGGACCCGGCCAAGCGCGCTGCCGAGGCCGAACTGCTGCTGGAACTGCTCAAACGCCATGCGCGCTGACCTCGCCAGCCCCTCCCCCGCCCTGAATACCCGGGCCAGGGCGCGGTTTGCCGCAGCATGTAAAATGACCAATTTTTAGTCAGGACCATGGCGAAAGCATCCGAACGGGCGCCCGTTCTGGGCCCGGCGTTCATTCGCCTGCTGGCCCGTTTCAACGACGAGGGAACATCCCCTGCGGCGCCTGCGGTGCCGGAGCGGCTGGCGCAGTGGTTCGACTGGAACCGTGCCATCACCCTGTCCAAGGCGCTGGACAACCCGCCGCCGGAGCCCGAACCCGGTGCCGACTACGCGCCGGCGCAGGATGCTGAATACGCCAACGTGCGAGCCAAGCTGGTGGAGGCCATCCAAGCCGAGATCGACCTGAGCCCGCCACGCAACCCGGCGCCTGCCGACGCCGAGCTACCGCCCGGCTTCGCCCCCTACCGCCAGCATTATCTGAACCAGCAACGCGCCATGCAGACCGCCAGCGGTCGCCTGCGCGGCCGCCTGCGTGACATGCTGGCCCGGCAATCCCCGGCCAAGGCACGCTTGGCCGAAGTCGACGCGGTGATGGAAGCCACCCTCAGCCCGCGCGAATACAGCCTGCTTTCCCATGTGCCGGTGCTGCTCGGCCTGCACTACCAACGGCTGCTCGCTGCAGCCGCGCACGACCCCGCCGATGCTCCCGCATCGGATGCCCCCGCGGCACCCACCGGCCCCTGGCTGGTCACGTTCCGGCAAGACCTGCGCATCGCGCTGCTGGCCGAACTGGATGTCCGCTTCCACCCCATCGATGGCCTGCTCGCAGCGCTACGCACCCGGTAATCCGTACCTCATGTCCAGAAACCTCGTTGCTGTCGTTGTTTTCCTCGTTGGCCTGCTGGCCGTGTGCTGGATCGGTGTGGGCTATGCCGGCACCCACCCGCTGGCCGCGGTGGTCGCCGCGATCATCGCTGCATGTTATCTGGCCGGCGCGGTGGAACTGTTCCGCTACCGCCAGGCCACCAGCACCCTGCAGCAGGCCTTGCCATCCATCGGTGAAGCGGCAGACAACCTCGATGGCTGGCTCAGCCGCCTGCAGCCGGGCCTGCGCGGTCCGGTGCGCCTGCGCGTGCAGGGCGAGCGTGTCGGCCTGCCCGCACCTGCGCTGACCCCGTATCTGGTCGGCCTGCTGGTGCTGCTGGGCATGCTCGGCACCCTGCTCGGCATGATGGCGACCCTGCGCGGCACCGGCCTGGCGCTGGAAAGCGCTACCGACCTGGATGCCATCCGCAGCTCGCTGGCCGCACCGGTCAAGGGTTTGGGTTTCGCCTTCGGCACCTCCATCGCCGGTGTTGCCAGCTCGGCCGCACTCGGCCTGCTGTCGGCCCTGCTGCGCCGTGAGCGCGCGCAGACCGTGCAGGAACTGGATGCCGGCATCGCCAGTCAACTGCGCACGCATTCGCAGAGTTTCCAGCGCGGCGAAACCTTCCGCCTGCTGCAGGAACAGAACGCGCTGATGCCGACCCTGGTCGAGCGCCTGCAAGCCATGATGAGCAGCCTTGAGCAGCAGCATCAGAGCAACAACGAACGCCTGCAGGCCAGCCAGCAGGAATTCCACCAGCGCACCGAAGCGGCCTACAGCCAGCTCGCGGCATCGCTGCAGCAGTCCATGCAGGCCGGCATTACCCAGCAGGCCAATGCGGTGGGCGCCGCACTGCAGCCGGTCGTCGATGCAACCATGGCCGGCTTGGCGGACAAGTCCAATGCCCTGCATGCCAGCATCGACAGCGCCGTGCACAAGCAGCTCGACGGCATCAATGCCGCGGTACAGAGCGCGGCCGCAACCGCGGGCAGCAGCTGGAACACGGCGCTTGAGCAACAGCAACGCAGCAACAGCGCGCTCAACGAACAGCTGCAGCAGGCGTTGGCGCAATTCACCAGCAACTTCGAGCAGCGCTCCAACAGCTTGATCGACGGCGTTGCCACGCGCATGGAAGACAATGTCAGTCGCACTGCCGATGCCTGGCGTGATGCACTGGCACAGCAGCACAGCGCGCATGGCGAACTTGCACAGCGCAATGAGCAGGCCTTGCTCGCAGCCTCGTCTTCGTTTGAACAACACGCCCAGTCGCTGCTGTCTTCACTGCAGCAATCGCACGAACAGCTACAGAGTGCATTCGCCGAGCGCGACGAACAGCGTCTTGGCCAATGGTCGCAGGCGCTTTCGGCAATGGTCGGCACATTGGACAGCAGCTGGCAGCGCAATGGCGAAGCGGTCGCCCAGCGCCAGCAGCAGATCTGCGACAGTCTGGCGCAGACCACCCAGAGCATGAGCGAACAGCAGCAGGCGCAGGCCCGCGACACCATCGCCGAGATCTCGCGCCTGGTGCAGACCGCCTCCGAGGCACCGCGTGCCGCCGCCGAAGTGGTAGCCGAGCTGCGCCAGAAGCTGTCCGACAGCATGGTCCGCGACACCGCCATGCTGGAAGAACGCAGCCGTCTGTTGTCGACGCTGGAAACCCTGCTCGGTGCGGTCACCCATGCATCCACCGAACAGCGCAGCGCAGTCGACGCCTTGGTCAGCACCTCGGCCGATCTGCTCGAACGCGTCGGCAGCCGCTTCAGCAACCAGCTTGAGAACGAGACCAGCAAGCTCGATCACGCCGCCGCCAACGTCACCGCCAGCGCGGTCGAAATGGCCAGCCTCGGCGATGCCTTCGGCAGCGCGGTACAGTTGTTCGGCCAGTCCACGGCAGCCTTGAACGAACGCCTGCAGCTGATCGAAAGCGCGTTGGACAAGTCGCTGACCCGCAGCGATGAGCAGCTGGCTTACTACGTCGCGCAGGCGCGCGAAGTGGTGGACCTGAGCATGCTGTCGCAGAAGCAGATCATCGGCGAACTGCAGCAGCTGGCCGAAGCCCGCGACAACGCCGGAGCCTGAGCGCGATGAGCGACGAAATCGAATTCGACGCCGAATCCAGCGCCACCACCTGGGCTGCATTCGGCGACCTGATGTCGGTGCTGCTCGGTGCCTTCGTGCTGATCCTGGCCAGCGTTATCGGCATCCAGTTGTTGCTGCACAACCGACTGGATGAAGAGGTCAAGCAGCGTCAGGAACAGACCGCCAAGCTGAAGACGCTGGAGCAGGCACTGGCTGCACCGCTGGCGGCTGGCCGCGTGACGGTGATCAACGGCCGCATCGGCATCAGCGGCAGCGTGTTGTTCGCGCTCAACTCCGACCAGCTGCAGCCGGAAGGCCGTGAGCTGCTGCAGAGTATCGCCGCGCCGTTGCGCGACTATCTGGGCGCACGCGAGGAGATCCTGATGGTCAGCGGCTTCACCGACAACCAGCCGGTGCGTGTGGTCCATGGCCGCTTCGCCGACAACCTGGAGTTGTCAGCGGCGCGTGCGCTCACCGTCACCCGCACCCTGATCGCCGACGGCGTGCCGTCGCAGTCGGTGTTCGCTGCCGCTTTCGGCGCCGAACAGCCAGTCAGTAGCAATGATGACGAAGCTGGCCGCGCCAAGAACCGTCGCGTCGAGATCGCGCCGATCCCGCGTCCCAAGCAGGATGGCAAGGACGATGCCGCGCAATGATGCCCGCTGATTCGGCAGCACTCGCACAGCTGCAGACCTGGCGCGAAAGCGGTGCGGATCGTTTCGATCCGCCACGTTTCGAGCTGATCGCGGCCCTGGCACAGCGCGCACAGCGCTATGCCGGCAGCGCGCGCGAACAGCTGGATGCGCGCCTGTCGCTGCTGACCGACGCGTATGCACAGCTTGTAGCTGTTGAAGTTGCCGAGCCTGCGGCGAAAACCCGCATGGAAAGCCCGTTGCAATCATTGCTGCTGCAGCTGGAAGCAGATCCGCTGCAATACCAGTTGCCGCTGAGCACCTCCAACGCGACAGCTGGTAACGCCGACACTGTGGATGGCAACGAAGCAAGCTTGATGCCGGCACTGGATGAGTTCCAGCAGCTATGGAGCCGCATCCGCATCGACAGCCTGCTGCGCCAGTGCCTGGACTCGCTGCCCGAAGATGCCGGGCCGTTGAATTCCAGCGTGCTCAGCTATCGCGCGATGGCGCTGATGCAAGACCTGTCGCCGGAGTATCTGCAGCACTTCATCGCCTATGTCGATGTGCTGACGTGGATGGAGCAGCTGGGTGCAAGCAGTCCGCAAAGCAGTGCCGGGCGTGCTGCCGGCACACGCAAGCCAGCGCGCGCGGCCACAAGCAAACGCAAGAAGCCCTAGCACTACGGCGCGCAGCTCACGCCAGCGGCAGCTGCAGACTGAATACCGTGCCGTATGCTGTTGAAATCACCTGCACCTGCCCACCATGCGCCTGGGCGATGGCGCGGGTGATCGCCAAACCCAAGCCTGCACCCTCACCATGGCCACGCCCGCGCGAACGATCCGCGCGATAGAAGCGGTCGAACAATCGCGGCAATACATCGGCAGGAATCGGCACACCGGGGTTACTGACCTCGATGCAGCAGCGTCCATCGCTGCTGCGGATGCGGATCTGCACCACGCCGCCGGGTGGGCAATGCTGGATGGCATTGGAAAGCAGATTGGCGATAGCGCGGTGAATCATCAGGCGGTTGCCCTGCAGCGCGGCATCGCCGTCACGCTGCAGCTGCACCTGCTTGTCTTCGGCCAATAGACCGTAGAACTCCAGCAACGTATCCACCAGGTCGCCAATTGCCACGCGTTCCCGCATTGGCAACGCATCCACCGTTTCTGCCTGGGCCAGATACAGCATGTCCGTCACGATCCGCGACAGCCGCTGCATCTCCTCGGCGCAGGAGCCCAAGGCATCGCGATAGGCGGCGTTGTCACGCGGCTGCGCCAGCACCACGTGCACCTGGGTGAGCAGGTTGGTAATCGGCGTGCGCAATTCATGACTGAGGTCGGCGGAGAACTCGGACAGCCGCACGAAATCGTTCTGCAGCCGCGCCAACATGCTGTTCAAGGTCTGCGCGAGGTGATCGAGTTCGGCCGGCGCCGTGCCCACTGACAGGCGCCGGTCCAGATGCTCGGTGGTGATCTGCCTGGCTTCGTCGGCCAGGCTTTGCAGCGGCTGCAACGTGCGCCGCACCACGTAGCCACCGAGTAGACTGCTGGCCACCGCCGCCAACACGATGCAAGCCGCAAGCAGCTGGTGGAAGCCGCGCAGGAACGGCGCGTGGCGCGCACCATCAATCGCCAACAGCAAGGTCAACGGACGGCCCTGCTGCATCTGGCGCAGATGCAGGACGATGAAACGGTTGCCATCTGGCAGACGCCACAGTTGCTGTCGCTGCTGCGTCGCGGGTGAATGCCGCTGCGCATAAGCCAGCAGGCTCGGCGGCGCGGTGGAGAACAGAGCATTGCCGTCGCCATCGCCAATCCAGAACGCGATATCGGGGTGATGACCCAGCGCTTCACCCAGGCGCTGACCGAGTTCCTGTGGCGCGACCGTTGCCGCCATATCGCTGATCAAGGCCGCCTTGTTCTCCAGCTCGGCGCGATCCAGCGCGTTGAAGTTGTGGCGCACCGCCTGATCGATGGCGATGCCGAGTACCGCCATCACCAACACGCTGATCGTGGCCAGCAGAGCGGTCAGCCGCCAGACGGTGGAGCGCCGCCGCGTCACGCATCGTCACCGGCGGCTGGCGCTTCCAACACATAGCCCATGCCGCGCACGGTAACGATGAGCTTATCGGCGAAGTCATCGTCAATCTTGGCCCGCAGCCGGCGCACCGCGACATCGATGACATTGGTGTCGCTGTCGAAGTTCATATCCCACACCTGCGATGCGATCAGCGAGCGCGGCAGCACTTCACCCCGACGCCGTGCCAGCAGTTCCAGCAAGGCGTACTCCTTCTGGCTGAGCGCGATGCGGTGACCGCCGCGTTGCACGCGGCGGCGCAAGGTATCCACCACCAAATCGGCGATGACGATGCGCTCTGCCTGCGGCTGTTGCTGTCCTCGCCGCAACAAGGTGCGCACCCGCGCCAGCAGTTCGACAAAGGCGAAGGGCTTGACCAGGTAATCGTCGGCGCCCAGTTCCAGGCCCTGCACGCGATCAGGGATACCGCTGCGCGCAGTCAGGAACAGCACCGGCAGCGGATTGCCGGCGTCACGCAGCCGCGCCAGTACATTCCAACCATCCATGCCCGGCAGCATCACGTCCAGGATCAGCAGCTGATAGTCGCCGCTACTAGCAAGGTGCAGGCCGTCCACACCGTCGGCGACCAGATCCACTACATACCCGGCCTCTTCGAGCCCTTGGCGCAGATAGCTGCCGGTCTTGGGTTCGTCTTCGACGATCAACAACTTCATTGCGGGTCCTCGAAGCAGCGCTGGCTCAGGCGGTGGGGTCAAGCGTACCCAGTACCGCGACACATGCCAGCACCAGCAGCGCCAACAGCGCTTCAAGCGACAGGCTGCGGCGCAATGACCGCAATGGGTTGGCGGCCTTGTTCTGCAGTGCCGCGGCCAATGCAGGCACCGAGCGCCAGCGGTGCAAGGCTGCCAGCAGCAGCATGCCGGCCACCAACAGCAGCTTGAATGACAGCCAGCGCCCGTGCGTGGTGCTCGTCAGGCTGGCCAGGCTGCCGCCCAGATCGAGGTAGCTGATGCTGCCGGTCAAGGCCAGCAACGCGACGATGACCGTGCCAGGCAGCGCAAAACCGCGCAGGCCGGCCAACAGCGCCGCCGCGCGTTCACCTTGCGGCTGTTGTTGGCTGCGCCGCAGCAGGCTCAGCAAGGCGACGATGGCGCCCAGCCACGCACCGGCGGCTAGCAGATGGACGATGCCTGCCAACAGTCGCGGCCAGCCCTGCAGGTATTCACCAGCGCCGGCATGTCCGTTCCAGGCAAGGCTGGCCAGCGCGATGCCTGCCAATGCTGTCTGTGGCAGCAGTTGGCGCGCGTGCTGCCTCCGTGGCAGCAACAGGAGCAGCAGCAAGGCCAGCACCGCGCCGCGGACCAGCGCGGCGCGACCGGCAGTGGTGGCGCCGATGAACCAGGCAAGGTCGTCCACACCCAATGCATCCGGTGCGATGTCGAGCAAGGTGGACACACGCAATGTCGCGTCCAGCAGCACCATGAGCAGAACGCCGATGACCAGCAGCAGGCCCCAACTGCGCCAGCCCAGCAGCGGCGCCAGCCGCTGACTGCGCGCGAACAGCGGCACGCCGAACAGCAGCATCAGATCCACATACAACAGGAAACGCAGCGCGTAGACAAAGGGTTCCGACATCATCCGGCCTGCTTACTTGACGCTGAAATCGATCTCGCCACTCATCGGGTGGCTGTCCGATCCCACGGTGCGCCACTGCAGGCGATAGTTGCCCGGTACCAACGGTGCGCTGGGCACGGTGCGCAGGGTTCGGCCATCGGCAAGTAGCTGCGCAGGCGCCACTGCCACCTTCATCCACAAGCGGCCATGGCCCATGAGCAACTCGGCGCGCGAGCCGCGTGCGAGCAAGGCTTCACTGAAGGTCACGTCGATCTGGGTTGGCGCGGCAACTGCTGCACTGGCGGCGGGGCTGGAACTCACTACTCGCGGATGCGCCATCGCCGTAGATGACATGAAGACGCCGGCCAGCAACACAGTGGCAGCGGAGAGAGAGAAACGACGAAGCAATGACATGACCGGCACCTGCAGAAGAGGTGCTCAGGCTAGGCGCACGCAACTGTCATCGGCCTGACCTGGAGATTACGAAACTGTCAGGAGCTGCGGCAGAACTGCATCATCGCCGTAGCCTGCTTGTTTGTGGGAGCGGCGTGAGCCGCGAAGCTGGCAGCGCTGAAGCCATGGGCATCCGTGCCATCTGAGGATGTAGCTGCTTCGCGGCTTACACCTCTCCCACAAAAAATCCGATACCAGAGGTCTGGTATCGGATTCTGGGTGACGCAAGTGCATAACCCGACTCTGACCCCGGCTCCGCTTACTGCAGCGCGGCGGTATCCACCAGCACAAGCTCGGAGTCTTCCAGCGCGGTGATGCGGATGCTGGTCTCGCCAGTGATGGCAGCACCATCGCGGGCTTCCAGCAGCACGCCACTGACCTCGACCTTGCCGGTGTTCGGCACCAGGTAGCCGTAGCGATTGCTGTCGGTGAAGTGGTACTCGGTGCTCTCGCCGGCCTTCAGCGTGGCGCCCAGCACGCGGGCGTTGGCGCGGATCGGCAATGCATCGTCGTCACCTTCCATGCCACTGGCCAGGGTGATGAAGCGGCCCGAGCGCTCACCCTTGGGGAAGGGCTTGCTGCCCCAGGACGGCTTGCCACCGCGCTGGTCCGGGAAGATCCAGATCTGGAAGATCTTGGTGACACCGGCCTCCAGGTTGTATTCGGCGTGGCGGATGCCGGTACCGGCACTCATCACCTGCACATCGCCGGCTTCGGTACGACCCTGGTTGCCCTGGTCGTCCTTGTGGGTGATGGCGCCTTCGCGCACATAGGTGATGATTTCCATCTCGGCATGCGGGTGCGCCGGGAAGCCGGTACCGGGCTGGATGGTGTCGTCGTTCCAGACCCGCATCGCGCCCCAGTTCATGCGCTTGTTGTCCTGGTACTCGGCAAACGAGAAGTGGTGCTTGGCGTCGAGCCAGCCGTGATTGGCTCCACCGAGGCTGGCAAATGGGCGACGTTCAATCATGGCGTTCTCCTGAAAGCAGTGGGGTTTCGATGGGGGCAAGTCTAGGCCTGCACCTCAATGTCGAGAATAGAAAGTATGGAAATGCATTCTTTCCATTTGTGACATGATCGCCCCACCCTGCCCTGCGAGCCGCCGTCATGAACCGCCTGCCTGACCTGGAAGCCTGGGCGATCTTCGCCAAGGTCGCCGAAGCCGGCTCCTTCGCCCGTGCCGCCGAGGAGCTGCAGCTGTCGCAGGCCACCGTCTCCAAGGCCATCACCCGGCTGGAGACGCGTATCGGCACCAGCCTGTTCCACCGCACCTCGCGTCGCATGTCGCTGACAGCGGCCGGTGAAGCGGCGTTGGAACGCGCGGTACGCATCCTTGATGAAGGCGAGGCGGTCGAGGCCGAAGTCGCCGACCGTTCGGCGGCGCTACGCGGCCTGATCCGGCTGGCCGCGCCGATGTCGTTCGGCGTGTCGCGGCTGGCACCGCTGCTGCCAGAGTTCATGCAGGCCCATCCTGACGTGGAACTGGATATCCAGCTCAGCGACCAGATGGTGGACCTGGTGGCCGAACGCTTCGACATGGCGCTGCGCATCTCCACGCTTGCCGACTCCAGCCTGCGTGCGCGCCAGCTATGCCAGGTACGCATCCTGCTGGTCGGGTCGCCTGCCTACTTCGAGGCGCACGGGCGGCCCATCCATCCGCGTGATCTGGTCCAGCACCGCGGCTTCCAATACAGCTATACCCGCAGCGGCAACACCTGGCGTTTCCGTCACCCGCGCCACGGCGAGTTCGCGCAGACCGTGCCGCGCCAACTGCAGGCCAACAATGCCGAGATATTCGATGCCGCCCTGCAGGCAGGACTCGGTCTCGCCCTGCAGCCGGAGTTCCTGGTCTGGGAGCAACTGCGTGATGGCCGCCTGCAGACCGCCATGGACGACTGGAAGGTCGAACCGCTGGCGCTGAGCATCATCACCCCGCCCGGCCTGCATCGGCCGGCACGGGTACAGGCCTTGATCGACTACCTGGCGCTGCGTTTGGAGAAGGAACCGTGGGCGGCAACCCCTGCAACTCCGTGATTCTGGCTATTCTTGCCGCCTCCGTACCGGTCAAGCCGGCCACATCACGCATGGAGCATTGATGAAAGCACTTTGGATCACGACGTTGTTGCTGGCTTGCCTCCTGCCAAACGCTGCGCGTGCCGAACAGACACCTGAAGACGTCGGTCGCGCCTACAAGGAAGCAATCAACGCGCGCGGCATGGCCGCAATGACGGATTTCATACATCCGGAGGAACTGCAGCGGTTCAAGTCCATGTTCGCGCCATTGCTGACCGAAGAACAGACCGAAAGCAGCGCCGCACTCCTGCATATCTACTTCGGCGACGATGCATCCGTTGAGAGCGTTCGCGAAATGCCCGCAGGCATTTTCATGGCTCGCATCATGAAGTTCGCTGAATCACAGATGGGAGGTGCTGCCGTGCAGATCGAGGATCAGCAGTTCCTTGGATCCGTCAACGAAGGTGCCTTGGTTCACATGGTCACCCGCAACACTGTCAGCGTCGGCGCCATACGCCTTACCAAAATGGAGGTTGTCAGCATGAGGCCCTACGGCGACAGCTGGCGAATGTTGCTATCCGGCGACGTGGAAGGCATGGCCAAGGCCATCCGCGCCAGATTTGAAAAAGGCACCGCTGAAAAGCTCAAGTGAGCAATTTGACAGTGCCGCCTGCACGGCCGCGCCATCAGCTTGCCGTCCAGCACCTAGAGGCCGCGCCCGCTGACGATGTAGTAGATCTCGTCCTTATGCTGCGGATGCGGGCCTATGCCTGCGCGCTTGTGCAACACGCGCTTGCGCATCACGAAGGGTAGATCGCTTGCTTCGGCGAAGAGGGAATAGGCAGTGATCGGTCCGGCGCCGCCGTGCGGGCGCGATTGCTGGCGACCGATGCCGCCCTTCAGGCTGGGCTGGGCTGGGCTGGGCTTGGCCTTGCAGCCCGAGTTCCTGGTCTGGGAGCAACTGCGTGATGGCCGCCTGCAGACCGCCATGGACGATTGGAAAGTGGAGCCACTGGCACTGAGCATCATCACCCCACCCGGTCTGCATCGGCCGGCACGGGTACAGGCCTTGATCGACTACCTGGCGCTGCGTTTGGAGAAGGAACCGTGGGCGGCACCTGGCCGGCATAGCATCTGATCGAACGTGGCCATGAGCCGGTCCTCAACGACCGGCTTGCAGGCAATCAGAAGCGGACTTCCGCACCCAGGGTGAGCGTGTCGGCACCATTCACTTCGTACTCTTCGTCGTTGTAGTTGTAGTCCGCTGAGTACAGGTAGCCGGTGTACATCAGCTGCAGGTTGAAGTGGCGGTTGACGTCCACACCAACGCCAACGCCTCCGTAAAGACCATCGGCACTGACCTTACCCCAGTAGTCATCCGACTTGGCGCGCCAGTAGCCAGCACGCACGGTGCCGAACCAGGCACTGTTCCTGCCGAAGCTGAAACGCGCATTCGCGCCGATATTGGTGAACCTGACCTCAGGCACCAGAAAGTCCTTCTCGTGCGTTTCCCGCAGCTTGCCTGCACCAAGCTCGATACCCACCTGGGCGAAATCTTCGATCTGCCAGCGATAGCCCGCACTGGCGGAAACCGCACGTTGGTCAGCATCCTCATAGACCCAGCCAGCACCACCCTGCACGCCGACGAAGAAGCCAGACTGTGGCTGCTCGCGCTTGGGCGATGTGCCGCCCCACTGCGGCGCAGGCGCCGCGGCTGGTGCGGTGGCGACGGAGCGCTGCTGCGCACTCTCGCCGACCGCTGAAGGCTGCGCTGGCGTTGTAGCGGCGGGGGCAGTCTGCTGGGCGCGGTAGGCGGCCCAGCCTTTGGAAATGGACTGCGCATCGGCAGCGCCGGCAGTCAGCAGCAACAACGGAACGAGTGCGGCAAGGCAGGTCTTCTTCATCTGATTCCATCCTGGATGATGCGTATTCCATTCTTCCTGAGCCGAACCGCCACGCCCGCAGGACGCGCGCCGCCCACGTCTGCTTACGCAGAACCGGCGTTCTTCTGGATCGGAAGCCCCTAGGAACGGCACATTGGGGGCGGCCCGGAGCCGTGTCAAGCCAGGCCGACAGCGGCATCGTTGGCCTGCCCGCAGGTGCCGATGAAACAGCAACATTGGGAAGATGCCGCCACCGATCACCGCGGCGATGAGCCCGACATTGCCCTCGAACTGCGCGGTCAACGCGTAGCTGGATACGCCAGCATCAGCACAAGATCTTCCTCTCCGGTCTGTTGCAGCGCATGGCTGCTGCCGCTGCGGGTGAGCAGAGCGTGGCCGGGGCCGACGTCGTATTGCTTGCCGTCCAGCACGTACAGCCCGCGACCGCTGACGATGTAGTAGATCTCGTCCTTGTGCTGTGGATGCAGGCCGATGCCGGCACCTTTATGCAGCACCCGCTTGCGCATCACGAAGGGCAGATCGCTTACGTCGGCGAAGAACGAGTACGCGGTGGTTGGACCGGCACCGCCGTGCGGGCCAGGTTGCTGGCGGCCGATATCCTGGTCGCGGATGACCTGTGAGCCATGCGGGTTGGCTGCGTCCTGCTTGGCCGCCGTAGCAACCGGTGCTGCGGCACTTGGCGTCGATGGCGAAGCGCCCTGCCCTGCGCTGATCGCGCCGCAGTCGATATCGCGCTTCAGCGTTGCTTTCATCTGCGGCGCGATATCAGCCCAACCGCGCATCACCAGACACGCTACTGCGGTTGCTCCAGCCACGCTGAAGTGGGTGCCATCGGCTTTGCTCTGCTCGGGCACGAACATGAAATAGGGCTTGGCGCCCTGCTCGCCCAGCGCGCGTATCCACGCCATCGAACTCGCATTGAGATCGATCAGCTGCACGTCCTGCTCCTTGGCGACCTGCTTCATTGCCAGCGTGTAACGACCATGCGTGTCGAGCAACGCACCGAAGTCATAGAGCAGGCGTGCGACGGGGGTGATCAGGATTGGCATTGCGCCTTTCGCACGTGCAGCTGCGATATAGCGCGAGAGAAACTGTTGATAGTCGCCGTCTGGATCGGTGTAGCGCGTCGCGTCTTCAAGCTTTGCGTCGTTGTGACCGAACTGGATCAGCAGTATGTCGCCAGGCTGCAGTTCCTTTTCGATTGCAGCAAGCCGCCCTTCGTTGATGAAGCTGCGGGTGCTGCGACCGCCGACGGCGTGGTTGCGTACCTGCCATTGGCTGTCGTCGAGCCAGCTTTGCAGCACCTGACCCCAACCGGCTTGCGGCGCGCGTTCTGGCCCATAGCTTGCGGCTGTGGAGTCTGCGGCTATAAAGACGCGGTGGGGAAGTTCGTTGGCTTTGGCGCTGGCAAGCAAAGCGCTTAGGAGGATGAGACAGATCGCTGGAATCTTCATGTTTTGCGTTGTGCCTTTAAGCCCCTCTCCCTTTGCGGGGTGAGAGGGGACGGTTGGCGAACGTGTCGTCGTGTGCATCGATATCCACAAACAACAAAGGCGCCCGCAGGCGCCGTTGTCTGCCCGCAAGGGCGCTACTGCATGCGTGGACTTACTTGCCCAGCACGCTCTTCACGTAGGCGACGATGTTGTCGTCCTGCGCGTTGTCGAAGAACGCCTTCTGGAAGCGCTTGCCGCCGACGGCCTGCTTCACCAGTTCCTGGTCGATGGCCTTCAGGCCTTCGACGAAGTCCTTGGACGCGCCCTGCTTCACCTGCGCCAGAATCCCGGCATTGGCCATCTGCGATTCCTTGCGCTCGGCCGGGTAACCCTGGCCGCGCTCACCGGCAAATGCCTTCTCGAAGATGTAGCGGATGTTGATTTCCGCGCCCCAGCCGAAGCCCTTGGCGAACGGCAGTGCCAATGCGTTGCCGCTGTTGACCTGGGCGAACAGGAAGGCGTCGGTCGGCTCGATGCAGTAGCCGCAGTACACGCCCGGCCATGCATTGAGCGACATCATCGCGCCCTGCCCGGTGCCGCAGCCGGCAACCACGAAATCCACGGCCTTGGCGTTGAGCAGCAGCGCTGCGCAGATGCCGAGGTGGATGTAGGTCAGGCGGTGATCGTTGTCACCGTCCATGCCAACGTTGAATACGTCGTGGCCCTGTGCGGCGGCGACGGTGTTGAGCTGTTCCAGCACCACCGGATTCTTGGCGGCCTGGCTGAACTCCTGCATCAATGCGATTTTCATTGCGTGACTCTCGATTAGGGGGAAACGTTGTTGTTGATGGGGTGGAAGCTAGTGCAGAAGCAAGAGCTCCCCTCATCCGCCCCTTCGGGGCACCTTCTCCCGCAAGCGGGAGAAGGGAAATCTGTGCTGCTAGCGTCTGCTGCTTGGCTGGCGCCGCTCGCTATTGCTACGTTCGTTGCCATCGCTGTAGCCGTTGTTGCCTTTAGCTTTAGCTTTAGCTCTAGCTTTGCCTTTGCCTTTGCCTTTGCCTTCAGCTTCAGCTTCAGCTTTGCCTTCAGCTTCAGCTTTGGCTTTGGCTTTGGCTTCTGCTTTGGCTTCTGCTTTGGCTTCTGCTTTGGCTGTTGCTTTGGCTGTTGCTTCGGCTCCTGCCTTGGCTGTTGCTTTCCCCTCTCCCGCATGCGGGAGAGGGGTAGGGGTGAGGGCGCTTCTGGCTCTTCAGCTTTACGCTTCCGACCTGCGTTTCAGCTTCCCACTCACCACCTTCAATCCTTAACGCGCCAACCAACCACCATCCACCGGAATGATCGCGCCGTTGACGTAATCCGACGCGCTCGACGCGAGGAACACCGCGGTGCCGCCCAGGTCTTCCGGCTTGCCCCAGCGGCCGGCCGGGATGCGGTCCAGGATCGCTTTGTTGCGGTCTTCATCAGCACGCAGCTGCGCGGTGTTGTCGGTGGCCATGTAGCCCGGGGCGATGGCGTTGATGGTCACGCCCTTGCCTGCCCACTCATTGGCCAGCAGACGGGTGATGCCGGCAATGCCGCTCTTGGAAGCGGTATACGACGGCACCCGCACGCCACCCTGGAAGGACAGCATCGAGGCGATGTTGATGATCTTGCCGCTGCCCTGGGCGATGAACTGCTTGCCTGCAGCCTGGCTCATGAAGAACGCGGACTTGATGTTGACGTTCATCACGTCGTCCCAATCCTTCTCGCTGAAATCCACCGCGTCGGCACGGCGGATCAGGCCGGCGTTGTTGACCAGGATGTCGATGCGACCCAGGCCGGCAATGGTTTCAGCAACCACGCGCTCAACCGGCTCGATGCTGATCAGGTTGGCTTCGATGTTGAGAAAGCGGCGGCCCAGTGCGCGCACCTTCTCGGCGGTCTCGTCGGCCGGGACGATGCCGGCGCCGGCAATGTCGGCACCGGCGGCGGCCAGCGCCAGCGCGATGCCCTGGCCCAGGCCGGTATTGGCACCGGTTACCAGTGCGACCTTGCCTTCGAGACTGAATGGATTCGTCATGGTGTTCCTCTCCCAGAGCGGTAGTTCGATGGTGCTGCCGGCGGCGGTGCCGGAGCGGGGCGATGGCGCCGGAGTGGACCGGTCAGCGCATCTGTCCAGTGGCCCGCCGCTGCAATCCGCGGGCCTGCCGGGCGATTCTAGCCAATTATGGAAACCGGTGTCATTTTGCACTGCAAGATAAGCGGTTTCCTTTGTAAAACAAAAACTTGGGGTCAATCAGTCCTGCGGCGGCTGACAGGAATCGCGCACGATCAGATGTGGGCGCACGCTGGCCATCGGCATGGCGGTCTTGCCCTCCGGCTGGATCAGCATCGCGGCCGCTGTTCTCCCGGTGTCACGGGTGTTGCGGCGTACCGAAGTCAGCGATGGCCACAGACGGGATGCCAAGGGGCTGTCGTCGTAACCGACGATCGACAATTCGCGTGGAATGCTGATGCCGGCGCGCATGGCTACCTTGTAGACGCCGGCGGCCATTTCATCGTTACCGGTGAAGATCGCGGTCGGCCGTTGCTTGCCCAGCAGCAGCTTCTCGGCCGCGGCCACACCGGATTCGAAGGTGTAACCGGCCTCGATGATGCGCGCCGGCGGCAGTTCGATGCCACGTCGCTCCAGGGCTTCAAGGAAACCTGCGGTGCGTTCATGGGCCGAGCGGTAGGCGGTGGGGCCGGTGATCAGGGCGATGTCGCGGTGGCCCAGCGACAGCAGGTAATCGGCCGCTTCGGCGGCGCCGTCACGGTCGTGGGTGATCACCATCTGCGAGGTTTCATCCAGCGGCAGCGAGGCGATGCGGGTGAAGCGGCAGCCGATCTCGTCCAGCATGTCGGCCAGCGCCTGGTCTTCGGACGCGCGCGGCACCAGGATCACGCCGTGCAGCTTCTGCTGCTGCACGAAGCGCTTCACGCCCTCGATGTAGCCGGGGCTGCGGGTGTCGCAGGGGTGTACGACCAGCTCGAAGCTGGAACCGCGCAGCGCATCCAATGCACCGTTCTGCATGTCCACCACGTATTGCGCGGTGGGGTTGTCGTAGACCATGCCGATCAGGAACGAGCGCCGGAACGCCAGTCCACGCGCCAAGGGGTCTGGCGTGTAACCGACTTCGCGCATCAGCGCCTCGACCTTGTCGCGGGTGTCTTTGCGCACCAGCGGCGAGTTGTTGATGATCCGCGAGACCGTCTTCTTGGAAACCCCCGACAAACGCGCGATGTCGTTGATGGTGGCTGGCCGTCCCAGCGCTTTGGGCGTGGCGGCGACATCGGCATTCTTGCGCAAGGGCTTATCCTTGAAACCGTTCAATACATTCATTCTATCGGGCCGCACTCAATCCAGAGCACGGTAGCGGAACTGGCGGAAATGGACCTTGCCATTGCCGGCGGCGTAGATGGCCGGCTTCAGTGCAAGGAATTTCCCCGCCACATTGTGATGGTAGCCGGAGACTTCCATCTGAACAGGATACTTCTGCCAACTGCTGCCGTCCTTGGAGGTGTGGACGGTGAGGATGTGGCGGTTGTTGGTCACCCGCAACCACAGCTTGCCGCCAGTGGCGCTGGGCTGGGGCCGGGTGGGGCGCTCCTCGCCGTAGCGGTGGAGGATGAACTGCTCGCCATTGCTACCCACGCCGGCGTACAGGCGGTCACTGTAGAACAGCAGGGCGCCAGCGAAGGCACCGGGCTCGATGTCCATTTCCACTTCGAACTGATAGGCGACGTCACCGGCAATGGCGGTCAGCGGTGAGCTGTCACGTGGGGTTGTGCCCTTGCCCTGCAGGCTCATGCCGTCCTTGTCGAAGGAGAGCCGCTGGTACTCGTCACGGGCCGGGTTGAAGAACGACCACTGCGGGCCGAGCTTGCCGCCCTTGAACTCATCGGACAGCGCCATGCCATGCGGCAGCGCTTCACCGGAGGGCTTGGCCAGCGGCGCGCCCAGATCGCCGCCCTTGGCGACGAACCAACCATCGTCGGTCCACTCGATCGGTTCCAGCAGCATCTGCCGGCCCAGCGTCCAGTAACCGTTCTCGTAGCCGTGGTACATCATCCAGCCGCGGCCATCGGTGCCTTCGATCAGGGTGGCATGGCCACGCGACCACCACGGCTCGGCGCGATCGACGGTGCGGGTGATGGGATTGTTCGGCGCGTTCTCCCACGGCCCGTGGATCGAGCGCGAGCGTGCGGTGATGACCATATGCCCGGTCGGTGGACCGGCAGTGCCGCCGACGGCGGTGGTCATGTAATACCAGCCATTGCGCTGGCTGATCTTCGGGCCTTCCTGCGCATACGACTCCACGTCCCAGCTTTCCGGGTAACGCCAGCCGTCATAGACGTGCCTGGGCTTTCCGACCACGCTCAGGCCGTCGTCGCTGATCTGCACGTAGTCGCCACCGGACAGGAACAGGTAGCGCTTGCCGTCCTCGCCGACCGCGTGACCGGGATCGATGTAACCGGACAGGCCAATGTCGATCGGTTCGCTCCACGGGCCCTTGATGTCGTCGGCCCAGACCACGAAGTTGCTGCGTGAATCGCCGGTGCGTGCCGGGAAATAGATGAAGTAGCGACTGTCGTGCTTGATGATGTCCGGCGCCCAGATCGCGCCGACGTTGGTGGTGATGGCATGGCCCAGCGGCTGCCAGTTGACCAGGTCGCGAGAGTGCCAGATCGGCAGGCCCGGGTAGGCGTCGAAGGAGGACAGGGTGAGGTAGTAATCATCACCGTCCTTGAGCACCGACGGATCCGGGTGGTCGCCGGCCAGCACCGGGTTGAGGAAGCTGCCATTGCCCAGATCGGCCATGCGCTGGTGCTCGATGCCGCGCTTGGGACTGGTCGGTGCATCGGCAGCCCAGGCCGGTGCGGCGGCCAGCAGGCATGCGGTGGCCAGCGCGGCCAGGGTACGGGTCACGTTCATCGACATCTCCAGGTTGAAGGCGCGGCGGATACGCCAGCGTCAAACCACGGCTGCGGACAGGCGCGAACCTGCCCGCAGCGTGCATGCATCAGCTACGCAGCAGGGCCGGCAGCCACAGCGACAGTTCGGGGAAGAAGGTCACGATCAACAGCACCAGCAGGCCGGCCATCCAGAACGGCCAGATGGTCTTCATGCTTTCGCCGACGCTGATCTTGCCGATGGCGGTACCGATGAACAGCACCGAGCCCACCGGCGGCGTGACCAGGCCGAGGCCACCGGTCAGCACCAGCACCAGGCCGAAGTGGATCGGGTCGATGCCATAGGCCTTGGCCACCGGCAGGAAGATCGGCGTGCAGATCAGGATCATCGGTGCCAGGTCCATGAAGGTGCCCAGCAACAGCAGCATCACCACGATCATCAACAGCACCATGTACTTGCTGTGCGCGAAGGACTGCAGGAAGTCCACCGCCGCCGCAGGCACCTGCAGGTAGGCCAGCAACCAGCCGAACACCGCAGCGGTGGCGATCACGAACAGGATCACACCGGTGCTGCGTGCCGCATGGATGACGGTTTCGAAGAACTCCTTGATGCGCAGCTGGCGGTACAGCACGGTGGTCACCAGCAAGGCGTAGACCACGGCGATGGCGGCCGATTCCACCGCGGTGAAGATGCCGGCACGGATACCGAAGAAGATCAGGCCGACCAGGCCGAGGCCGGGCAGGGCGGCAACCAGCCGCAGCAGCACCGCACGCCAGCCCGGGAAGGCTTCCACGCCGTAACCACGGCGACGCGCAACCACATAACCGGTGATCATCAGCACCAGCGTCATCAACAAGGCCGGCACGATGCCTGCGGCGAACAGATCGGCAATGGACAGGCCACCACCGGCCGCGGCCGAGAACAAAATCAGGTTATGCGAAGGCGGTACCAGCAACGCCACCAAGGCGGCGGTGATGCTGACGTTGACCGCGAAGTCACGGTCATAACCACGCTTGACCATCTGCGGAATCATCGTGCCGCCCACCGCCGACACGTCGGCGATGGCCGAACCGGACACGCCGCCGAAGAACAGCGAGGACAGGATCGAGACCTGGCCCAGGCCACCGCGCATGCGCCCGACCAGCGATGACGCGAGGGAAATAAGACGCTCGGAAATACCGCCGCGCATCATGATTTCACCGGCAAAGATGAAAAGCGGAATGGCGATCAGTGAGGCCGAGCCGGTACCGGCCGAGATCTGCTGCACCAGCACGATGCTGGGGATGTCCAGGTACAACAAGGTCGCCAGCGCGGCGGCGGCAAGCGCATAGGCCACCGGCACGCCGATCAACAACAGCACGCCGAATACGGCGAAAAGAATTGCGATACCCATGACTCAGCGGTCCCCTTCGGCAGCGTTGGCAGCGGTGCCGGCGCCAACGCGCAGCGACAACAGCAGGCGATTGAGTGCGAACAGCGCCATCAGCGCACCACCGATGCTCAGCGGCAGGTAGTTCACGCTCTGCGGCAGGTTGGCACCGGCAGTCTTGATGTGCAGGCCGTCCAGCCACAACACCCAACCCCACCAGGCCAGGAAACCACCAATGGTGCCGACGATCAGCGGCACCAGCGCATCGATGACGCGCTTGACCAGCGGGTGCATCTGCTCGGCCAGCAGGAAGAAACCGAAATGGCGGTTGGTATACACACCGGCCGCCGCACCCATGCTCATCGTGGTGCTCAGCAGCAACAGCGTGACCGGCTCGGTCCAGCTCGGCGAATCATTGATCACATAGCGGGCGAAGACCTGCCAGCCCTGCACCACCACCAGCCCGAGCAGGGCGGCGACGGCGATGTAGATGACCACGTCGGCGAGTTTCTCCAGCACGCGCTGGAGTCCTGCCGGGGCCGCTTGTACGTTGGAATCAGACATCGGTACGGCCCCCTCAGGCGAAGTCGCGGATGCGACGGTGCAGCGCGGCGATATCAGCCTGCTGCAGGTAGTCACGCAGCAGCGGTTCGGCAGCGGCGCGGAATGCCGGCATGTCGACCGCATTCGACTTCACCCCGGCAGCCAGTACCGCCTCGCGGGCCTTGTCTTCGGATGCGTCCCAGGCGGTACGCATCACCTGCACGGATTGCCGCGCCAGATCGATCACCAGACGACGATCGGACGGTGTCAGCGCATCCAGGCTGCGGCGCGACATCAGCAGGATGTCCGGCGCATACGAATGCTGGCTTTCCGACCAGTAATGCGCGGCCTCGAAATGACGGCTGGAATGGAAGCTGCGCATATTGTTCTCGGCGCCGTCGATCATGTGCGTCTCCATACCGGAGAACGTGTCGCCCAGCGACATCGGCGTGGGGTTGGCACCGAACAGACGCATCAGCTGCAGGAAGATGTCCGAGCTGGCCACACGCAACTTCAAGCCGTGCAGGTCCTTGGGCGTGATGATCGGGTGCTTGGTGTTGTAGAAGCTGCGCGCACCGGAGTCATAGACCGCCAGACCGACCAGCTCGCGGCTTTCAAAGCCCTGCAGCACTGCATCGGCAATGCCGCCGTCCAGCGCGCGGCGCATATGCGCAACCGAGTCGAAGACATACGGCAGGCACAGCGCGCGGGTCAGCGGGAACGCATTGTTGAGCGCGCCGGAATAGACGCGGGTGATGTCGATGGCACCGAAGCGGGCCATGTCGATCGCCTCGGACTCACGGCCGAGCTGGCCGGAGTGGAACTGATTCAAGCCCAGGCGGCCGCCGGTTTCGCGCAGCAGCTGTTCGCCGATCCACTTCACCGCGGTGACGGTCGGGTAGTCGGCCACGTGTACATCGGTGGCGGTCAGCAGCTGGCTGCCAGCAGCCGCACCCTTGCCGCCGCCAGAGCAGGCGGCGAGTACCGGCATGGCCAATGCCCCCATGCCGGTTTTGAGAAATCCTCTTCGAGTAACCATAGCGCCCTCCAACGCGTTGCTACCGTGGCTGCCGGAATTACCCGGCTGGCACGGCCTTGCAGGAAATGTCGCCGTAACCGGCGAAGCGAATCAATGCCTGTTGGCCCACGGCAATGTCGTGGATGCCGGTGGCATTGCCGGTAGCGATCAGTTCGCCCTTCTTCAAGGGCCGGCCACGCTTGGCCGAACGCGACAGCGCGAAGGCATAGGCCGCACGCAGGCCGCCGGGCAGAGTGGTGGCACCACCGGTGCCGACCACCATGCCGTCGATCTCGGTCTGCGCCCGCAGCTCCGGCTCATCGCAGCGGGTCCAGTTCGGCACTTCGCCGCCCAGCACCAGGCCGTTGTTGTTGCCGAAATCGGACACCACCACGCGCGGACCGAGCACATTGATGGTCTTCAGCGGGCTGCTGGCCACTTCCACGCCGATATAGAGCTTGGCCGGCAGCGCTTCGGCTTCTTCCGGGGTCCAGTCGAGCTTGTCGGCCGGGGCATCGGCCAGCAGTTCCAGCACGTATTCGGCCTCCACCGCGGCGAAACCGCCAGCGGCCGCAAATACCGGGATCTCCACGATGCTACCGGTAGCATTCCAGAGATTACGTTTGAAAATTGGGCCGAGCAGGCGATCGTCGCCGGAGCAGTCGCGGCGCTCGGCGGCGATATAGCCGACCTTCCAGCCGACCACGCTGTCATCCCAGCGGCCGATCGCCAGATCCTGCACCTGATAGGCGGTGACCAGGTCGTCCGGGATCGCACCGGGGAAATCCGGAAGCGAACGGCCATCGCGGCGTGCTTCCACAAAAGTGCGGGCAATCTCGTCCAGCGCGGCTGGCGCCTGCGGCTGGCTGCCTTGGTCGTTGCTCAAGTGACTCTCCTGGTGACTTTGCTGCACTGCCCATCGACAGTGCTGTGACTGGCTGTATAAGGTAAACCGGTGTCATCTGACAATGTGCACTGCACCAGAAGCTGTACCACGCCCTTAGCCCAGACCTGACCGCCACGCCCATGATTCGTTTGAAACCCTTGCTGCAGCTTGCTTTCGCCGCTTTTGTCGGATTGCTGCCGGCAACCGTATTAGCCGCCACCGATGGTGAACCGGCAGCAGGGTCGGCTGACCGTATCGCGCTATGGCCGCAGGGCATGGCACCGGGGGACAAGCCGCTGTCGCAGGTGCAGCGCATCGTTGAACGCAGCAGCGATCCGGCCCTGCCGGACCGCTATATCGAGCATGTCAGCTCACCCTATCTGGTGGCCTATCGCCCAGCCAAACCCAATGGCAGCGCATTGCTGGTGATCCCTGGCGGCGGCTATCAGCGCGTCGTGCTGGACAAGGAAGGCACGGCGCTGGTGCCAGCCTTGGTGGAGCAGGGTGGAGTGACCCTGTTCGTATTGCGCTACCGGCTGCCGGGCGAAGGCCGCACCGACCGCGAAGCGGCACTCGCCGATGCGCAGCGTGCATTGCGGCTGATCCGTCACCACGCCAAGGACTGGGGCCTGGACCCGCAGCGCATCGGCACGATGGGGTTTTCCGCCGGCGGGCATCTGGCCGCGCGACTGGGCAATGGCTTTGATCGCAATCTCTACCCGCACAGTGACGCGATCGACGCTGAAAGCGCACGCCCGGACTTCCAGCTGCTGATCTACCCGGTCATCAGCATGCGCGGCGACGACGTGCATGCGGGCTCACGCGAACGCCTGCTGGGCAGCGCACCCAGCGACGAACTGCAGCAGCAATACTCGATGCAGCTGCAGGTGCGCGCCGATACGCCGCCAACCTTCCTGCTGCATGCCGCCGATGACGACGTGGTGCCGGTAGGCAACAGCCTGCAGTTCTACGACAGCCTGCGCAGTGCCAAGGTCAGCAGCGAAATGCACCTGTTCCCACACGGCGGCCACGGCTTCGGCACACGCGGCACAGCGGGCCTCACGACAGCGGCATGGCCACAACTGGCCCTGAGCTGGATGGCATCGCAACAACCCCGCCGCTAAAGCCCCTCTCCCTGCGGGAGAGGGGTTGGGGAGAGGGCGAAGCGCGCCCAATCCCCACCACCCCAGGACACCACCATGCCGCAAACCCCAAACAACCCCACCCGCCGCAGCTTCCTCCAGCAAACCACCCTGCTGGCCGCAGCAACCAGCCTTGCCACCCTCAGCAATCCCAGCTGGGCAAACACCGGCAGCAGCCCCATCGCCCGCGTCCGCAGCGGCCGCCTCGCCGGCCAGACCGAGAACGGCACGCACGTATTCCGCGGCATCCCCTACGGTGCCGACACCGCGCCACGCCGCTTCCAGCCCGCCCTGCAAGAACAACCCTGGCGCGGCATACGTGATGCGCTCAACTACGCCGCAGCAGCCCCACAAACCGGCAGCGAAGGCCCCGGTAGCGAAGACTGCCTCTATCTCAACGTGTGGACGCCAGCGCTGCGTGACGGCGGCAAGCGGCCGATCCTGTTCTACATCCACGGCGGCGCCTACAACAACGGCTCCGGCAGCGACCCGCTGTACGACGGCGGCAACCTGAGCCGACGCGGCGACGTGGTGGTGGTGACGGTCAATCACCGCCTCAACCTGTTCGGCTACCTGTATCTGGCCCAACTCGGCGATGAGACGTTCGCCGACTCCGGCAATGTCGGCCAGCTCGACCTGGTCCAGGCGCTGCAATGGGTGCGCCAACACGCCGCCGAATTTGGCGGCGATGCCGACAACGTCACCGTGTTCGGCCAGTCAGGGGGTGGCGCCAAGATCGCCACGCTGATGGCGATGCCGGCAGCCAGGGGGCTGTTCCACCGCGCCTGGACGATGAGCGGCCAGCAGGCCACCGCGGCGGGCCCGCGTGCGGCCACGCAACGCGCTCAGCTGGTACTCGATCACCTCAAGGTTGATCCCCAAGCACTGCGGCGCATGCCGATGCAGCAGCTGCTGGAGGCAGTGAAAGTGCGCGATCCCTCGCGCGTGGAGAACAGCAGCCTCTACGTCGGTCCGGTGCTGGATGCACGCAACCTGCCGGTACACCCGTTCTGGCCGCAGGCGCCGCAGCAGTCGGCGACCATTCCGATGGTGATCGGCAATACCCACGACGAAACCCGCGCCTTCCTCGGCAACGATCCAAGGAATTTCGAACTGAGCTGGGAGGAATTGCCGGCCAAGCTCGAAGCCCAGCAATACGTGGACCTGCTGCCATCGGTGGTGATTGCCGAGTACCGCCGCCTGTATCCGCAGTACACACCGTCCGAAGTGTTCTTCGCCGCCACCACCGCCGGCCGCTCTTGGCGCGGTGCGGTGGAAGAACTGGAAGCGCGTGCGCGCCAGGGCGCACCCACCTGGGCATATCAGCTGGACGGTTACGACCGCGATGGCGACGCCGCCAGGCTGCGCGCCTTCCACACCCTGGACATCCCGCTGGTGTTCCACAACAACCGCCAGCCCGGCTCCCGCACCGGCAGCGGCGCGGCGATGCAGCAGCTCGCCGACACGATGAGTGATGCCTTGCTGGCCTTCGCGCGACATGGCGACCCCAATCACGCGGGTCTACCGGCTTGGCAGCAATACGGGCTGGAACGCCGACAAACGCTGCTGTTCGACACACAAAGCCGGCAGATGGACGACCCGCGCGGCGGCGAACGCCGGCTCTACCAGCAGGCGCCTTTCATCCAGCGCGGCACCTTCTGAGGTGGTTGGCAGATAGTTTCAACGGAATCTTTACCTGCCTTGCCTAGACTGCGGCGATGACATTGCAATCGCCGCATCCCGAATTCGCCGGCCGCCAGCGCCTGCTGGACGGTATCGACGCCGCCTTGCAGGCCAGCGATACCCACAGCACGGTCGCCCAGGTGCAGGCTGTACTGGAACGCGCCATCCGCGATCCGCAGATCGTGCTGCCGGCCTGCGTGCACGCACCGGTGCATGGCCACTACGCACGCCGCGAGATCTACCGCAGCCCACAGCATGGCTACAGCATCATCGCCATGACCTGGGGGCCGGGGCAGGGCACACCGCTACATGACCACGACGGCCTATGGTGCGTGGAAGGCGTGTGGCAGGGCAGCTTGGATATCACCCCGTACCGGATGCTGGAGCGCGATGGTGAGCGCTACCAGTTCGCACCACGTGAGTGCCTGCACGGCTGCAAGGGCAGTGCCGGCAACCTGATTCCACCGGATGAATTCCATACGCTGCGCAACAGCGACGCCGAGCGGATTGCGATCTCGGTGCACGTCTACCAGCGGGTGATGGAGCGCAGCCACGTGTTCCAGCCGATTGACGACGCCCCACGCTGGTATGCGCGTGAGTGCAGAGAGCTGGGCCTGGACGCGTGAGCTGGCGGCTTTTGTAGGAGCGGCGAAAGCCGCGAAGCCGGCAATGCAAGCAACACCTGTAGTGGGGGGGGGGGGGGGGGGGGGGGGGGGGGGGGGGGGGGGGGGGGGGGGGGGGGGGGGGGGCGGGGCG
>NZ_JBRREI010000059.1:0-28016 GCF_056760195.1 Stenotrophomonas sp. STEN020 | reverse complement strand
TGTCGTTGGTGTTGGTGTGGGTGTCTCTCTTGTCTTTCCCTGTGTGCGCCGTTCCCTGGCTGGTCGTGGGCCCCCCCCCCCCCCCCCCCCCCCCCCCCCCCCCCCCCCCACTACATGGTTGGCTGGCAGCTTATTGCACTTGAAGAACGATGTTCTAACGCATCGGTGCAGCGAAATGGCTAATGTCGCCAACCAGATCGTCCCCAGGAAGACAGGTATGTCGGTGGTGCAGAGCTTGCGTGGTTGCTGTCTGTTGATGTGCTTGTTTGCAGGAAGGGTATCGGCGCAGGACGTGGTAGAAGCGCCTGCAGGCACGGGAGCGGCACCAATCCGCGACATGGAGGCGGTGGTCGTCCATGGCGTGCAACCCGGCCCGGGCTTGTGGCGGGTCAGCAAGGACGGGCATGTGCTTTGGATATTGGGCACAGTGTCGCCCTTGCCCAACCAGATCGAATGGCGGGCCGACGAGGTGCGTGCGGTGATTGCGCGCTCGGAGCAGGTCTTGTTGCCGCCTGCTCTGACCTTCGATGCGGACATCGGCTTCTTCGGCAAGTTGGCCTTGGTGCCTTCGGTCTGGAAAGGCATGCGCAATGAAGATGGCGCTGAGTTGAGTGATGTACTTGAGCCTGCGGTATATGCGCGCTGGCGTTCGGTCAAACAGCGCTATCTGCCGCGCGATGGCGGCATTGAGCGCAAGCGCCCGATGTTCGCCGCCGTTGAGCTGCAGTCGGCGGCTACCAAGGCGATTGGCTTGGGGCAGAAGCCGGTTGTCTGGCCTGTAGTAGAAGGGGCAGCAAAAGCAGCAGGTATCACGCCTACGCCGACGGCGTTGAAGATCAAGATTGAAGATCCGAAGGCAGCAGTCCGTGAGTTCCGCGAAGGCGGCATGAATGATGCGCTGTGTCTGGAGCGCACCGTTGCCTTGATCGAGCACGATCTGCCGACCTTGGTTGAACGTGCAAATGCCTGGGCGGTGGGTGATATCGAGGCGCTGCGGCGTTCGCCTTATGAAGATGCTGGCAGTGCCTGCATGCAGGCGGTGACTGAGTCTGGGTTTGTACGCAATCGCGGCTACGGCGATCTGAAGGTTCGCGTGCGGCAGCATTGGTTGTCGATTGCAGAGGGCGCGCTGCAACGCAATGAAGAAACGTTTGCGATGTTGCCGGTGGATCGTTTGCTGGAAGCAGATGGTTATCTGGCAGCGTTGCAGGCGCGCGGGTATGAGATTGAGTCGCCCTGAGGAGCAGTTCTATGGTGAGAGCACGGGGCTGATGCATGGGCGGCCGGCTACGCTGTTGTTGATTTGTAGGAGCGGCGTAAGCCGCGAAGCTGATGTAGCTCGAGCAACCAGGCTCCCTGTCACCGGATAGTGCTTTTGCTTCGCGGCTTACGCCGCTCCCACAAAAGAAAAATCCGATGCCAGAGGACTGGCATCGGATTCGGGGGTGCTCACATGCTTGAGTTCAGCTTAGCTCGCCGCACTCAATGGCGCGGTGCTGTCCTGCAGCTTCGGCCAGCGCTTCAAAACTGCAGCGCGAATTCCTGCCGCATCAATCCCGGCTTCGGCCAGCAGGTCTTCGCGGCTGGCGTGGTGCTGGTAGCTGTCGGGCAGGCCCAGGTGCAGCATCGGCATCAGCACGGCTTCGGCGTTGAGCAGTTCGGAAACGCCCGAGCCCGCGCCACCGGCGACCACGTTATCTTCAACGGTGACGAAGCCGTCGTGTGTGCGTGCCAGTTCCAGCAGCATCGCCTTGTCCAGCGGCTTGATGAAACGCATGTTGACCACGCTCAGGCCCAGCTCGCGGCCGACCTGCTCAGCCGCAGGCACGGCCGCGCCGAAGGCAAGGATGGCGATGCGGCTGCCTTGCACGCGCAACTGCGCCTTGCCGATTTCCAGCGTGGACAGGTCGGTGCCGACGGCTGCGCCGGGACCGGTGCCGCGCGGGTAGCGCACTGCGGCCGGGCCCTTGTATTGCAGACCGGTGCTCAGCATCTGCCGGCACTCGGCTTCATCGCCCGGTGCCATGACCACCATGTTCGGCACGCAGCGCAGGTAGCTCAGGTCGAGGTTGCCTGCGTGGGTAGCGCCGTCCGGGCCGACAACACCGGCGCGGTCGATGGCGAACAATACGTCCAGATCCTGGGTGGCGACGTCATGTACCAGCTGGTCGTAGGCGCGCTGCAGGAAGGTGGAGTAGATGGCGACCACGGGCTTGGAACCCTGGGTGGCCATGCCGGCAGCCAGCGTCACCGCATGCTGCTCAGCGATGGCAACGTCGAAGTAACGCTGCGGGTATTCCTTGCTGAAACGCACCAGCCCCGAGCCTTCACGCATGGCCGGGGTGATCGCCAACAGCTTGGGGTCGGCTGCGGCGGCATCGCACAGCCAGTCGCCGAAGATGTCGGTATAGGTCGGCTTCTTGGGCGCGCCCTTTTCCGGCAGGCCCTTGCTGGGGTCGAATGGACCGACGGCGTGGTAGCCGATCTGGTCGTCCTCGGCCGGCTCGTAGCCTTTGCCCTTGGTGGTCATGATGTGCAGCAGGTGCGGGCCCTTGGCGTCTTTCAGGTGCTTTAGGGTCGATACCAGCAGCGGCAGGTCATGGCCGTCGATCGGGCCGGTGTAATGGAAGCCCATCTGCTCGAAGGCGGTGGAGGGCACGAACATGCCCTTCCACTGTTCTTCCCAGCGCTTCACGAAGCGCGCAGGCGGGCTGTGGCGCTTGTCGCCGAGGATCTTCTTGCCGCTCTCGCGAAGCGCGTTGAGCGTGCGGCTGGCGGTTGCCCGGCCCAGCATCTTGGTCAGTCCACCGACGGCTTCGGAGATGGACATGTTGTTGTCGTTGAGGATGACCAGCACGTTCGGCTCGTCGTCCATGCCGCCAGCGTGGGCCAGCGCTTCGAAGGCCATGCCGGCGGTCATCGCGCCATCGCCGATCACCGCGATCACCTTGCGGTCATCACCCTGGCGCTGGCGCGCGATGGCCATGCCCAAGGCAGCCGAGATCGAGGTCGAGGAGTGGCCGACGCCGAAGGTGTCGAACTCGCTTTCCTCGCGCTTGGGGAACGGCGCGACGCCGTCCTTCTGCTTGACGGTGTGGATGCTGTCGCGACGACCGGTGAGGATCTTGTGCGGGTAGGTCTGGTGGCCCACGTCCCACACCAGCTGGTCGACGGGGGTGTCATACAGATAGTGCAGGGCGACGGTAAGCTCGATCACGCCCAAGCCAGCCGCGAAGTGACCGCCGCTCTTGCCCACCGATTCGATCAGGTAGGCGCGCAACTCGCCGGCAATGGCCCCCAGTTCGCTCTCGTCGAACAGACGCAGGTCATCGGGAGTCTTGATGCGCGACAGGCGCGGATAGCTGGCAGAGTCGATCATGGTCTTCGCGTTTCACTCGAAACGGTATTTTCCCCGTCCTGAGAGGGTGGGGCAAGCAAAGCACATCATCAATGAGTGCCGGATGAGGTGGTTTGGCGCCAAGCTGAAGCCCGTGTTCAGTCTGGATGGCAGTTGCGCATGAATACGCGGGGCTACGGTACTGGGCTCAGAGCCCGCGTTGCAGGGCTTTGCGCGGTAGCTGCGACTTCAGGAAGGCCATCTGGTCGGCCAGGATGTTGCGGTTGGACAGGATCAGGTGCTCGATCCAGCTGGGCCGGTACGGCACTGCCAGCAGCGGCATGTTGGCCTGCGCCGGGGTGCGGTTGCTCTTGCGCGAGTTGCAGTGGAAGCAGGCACTGACCACGTTCTCCCAGGTGTCCTTGCCACCTTTGGAGACCGGCAGGACGTGGTCGCGGGTCAGCTGCGGGCGGTTGAAATGCTGGCCGCAGTACAGGCAAAGCTGCGCGTCGCGGGCGAACAGCGCAGGATTGGTGAGGTTGGGCGTGGGATCGATTGCGCGCGAGCGGGCGTGGCCGCGCGAGGCGATGATCGGGTGCAGGTCCATGCCGCTGCGCAGGCCGGTCAGCCGCGATATTGCGCCGTGTACATGCAGGCAGGGATCACCCATGGTCCAGGCGACGGCACCGCGTGCATACAGGCAGGCAGCGTCCTGCCAGTTGATCCAGTCCAACACGCGGCCATGCGCGTCCAGCGACAGCAGTCGCACGGAGCCAAGGCGGTGCAGGGAGGGCGGAAGTGAAAACCCGTCTATCGGAGCGGAAGTCCCGGCTCCGGTATCGATCAGACTACGCGGTGTAGTGTCTGTCTCCATCGGGTTAACAGCTTATACACGATGCGTGACAGTTTGTGTAAAGGCGGGTGGGTCGGTGGTTTTGCCGATGGTTTTGTAGGAGCGGCGTGAGCCGCGAAGCTGGGGGTGTTTCAGTCGCCTAAGAGCTCACCCCTCCCCAACCCTCCCCTCCGCCTTCGGCGCAAGGGAGGGGGTTAAGCAGAAGCTGCCCTCACCCCAACCCCTCTCCCGCAGGCGGGAGAGGGGCTTGCAGATCGCAGGCAGCTTGATCACTCCCTTCTCCCGCGTGCGGGAGAAGGTGCCCCGAAGGGGTGGATGAGGGGGATTTTGCCCCTGCTTTTGCTGTCGGATCAGTCGCCGAAGCGTACCGAATCCATCGCCATCAGTGAGTCGGCACCAGCGGCGATGCCGGCGGCGTGGCTCAAGGTGCGCGGCAGGATGCGGGCGTAGTAGAAGCGCGCGGTCTCCAGCTTGGCCTGCTTGAAGGCATCAGTGTGGCTGGAAGCCTGTGCAGCGACCACCGAACGTGCCCACCAGTAAGCCACAGCGATGTAGCCGCTGTAGAACAGGTAATCCCAGCTGGCTGCGCCCAGTTCTTCCGGGTTGGCGGCAGCACGCTGCAATACGTCGATGGTCAGCTTGCCCCATTCCTGCGCCTTGCCACCCAGCACCGGCAGGAACTCGGCCACGTCCGGGTTGCTGGCGTTGGCAGCGATGAACTGCTCGATTTCAGCCAGGAACAGCTTCAGGCCGGCGCCCTGCGAGGCGGCGGTCTTGCGGCCGATCAGGTCCAACGCCTGGATGCCGGTGGTGCCTTCATACAAGGTGGTGATGCGGGCGTCGCGGGCGTACTGCTCCATGCCGTGCTCGGCGATGTAGCCGTGGCCGCCGAACACTTGCTGGCCGTTGTAGGTCGCCTCAATGCTCCACTCGGTCAGGCAGGCCTTGACGATAGGAGTGAGGAAGCTGACCAGCGTATCGGCGTCAGCACGCGCCTGCGCGTCGCTGCTGCTGTGTGCGGCATCGAGCTGGGTGTAAGCGTGTGCGGCGAGCAGACGGCCACCTTCGGTCAGTGCCTTGGTGGTCAGCAGCATACGGCGCACATCAGGCTGGGCGATGATCGGATCGGCCGGCTTGTCCGGCTGCACGGCACCCTTCGGTGCACGCGACTGCAGGCGTTCGCGGGCATAGGCCAATGCGCCCTGGTAGGCACGCTCGGACTGCGCCAGACCCTGCACGCCAACGCCGAGGCGGGCGGAGTTCATCATCACGAACATCGCCTGCAGGCCCTTGTGCGGCTGGCCGACGAGGTAGCCCTGGGCGCCGTCGAAGTTCATCACGCAGGTGGACGAACCGTGGATGCCCATCTTGTGTTCCAGCGCGCCGCAATGCAGTTCATTGCGCTCGCCCTGCTTGCCTTCGCGGTCGACCTTGTACTTCGGGGTGACGAACAGCGAGATGCCCTTCGGGCCTGCCGGTGCATCGGGCAGCTTGGCCAGCACCAGGTGCACGATGTTGTCGGCGAGGTCGTGCTCGCCGGCGGTGATGAAGATCTTGGTGCCGGTGATCGAATAGCTGCCGTCGGCGTTCGGTTCGGCGCGGGTCTTGAGCAGGCCCAGGTCGGTGCCGGCATGCGGCTCGGTCAGGCACATGGTGCCGGTCCAGTTGCCGGCCACCAGCGGTTTGAGGAAAGCTTCCTTCTGCCAGTCTTCGCCGTAATGCTTGAGCGCTTCAACTGCGCCGTGCGACAGCATCGGGAACAGGCTCCAGGCCAGGTTGGCCGAGGACACCATTTCGCTCAGCGCCATGCCCATGGTTTCCGGCATGCCCTGGCCGCCGAAGTCTGGCGATGCGGTCAGGCCGGTCCAGCCGCCTTCGACGAACTGCGCATAGGCTTCCTTGAAGCCCGGTGCGGTGGTCACTTCATTGGTGGCCTTGTCGAGCTTGCAGCCGGTCTGGTCGCCGATGGCATTGAGCGGGGCCAGCACGCTGGTGCTGAAACGGCCGGCCTCTTCCAGCACCGCGTCGATGACGTCGGCAGTGGCATCTTCGAAACCCATCGATGCAAACAGGGACTCGGCCTTCAATACGTCGTGCAGGGCGAAACGGAGATCGGTAACAGGGGCTTTGTAGTTGCTCATCTGACGGCTCTCGAACGATGCGGTAGCGGGTAGGGGATCAGCGCAGCACGCCGGGCAGGCCGGGGGCCTGGTTGAGGCTGTTGCGCGACTTGATGTCGAAACTGCGTTGCTTCTTTTCTTCCGGGGTAGCGCTGACGCTGCCTTCCAGTTCGTAGAACAGCGAGCGACCGCCAGCCAGTGCGTCGGCTACGACAATGCGTGCTGAAGACGAAGGCTGCAGACGCACTTTGATTACATCGGCCGACTCCGGGCCGATCGACAGTGCCGGGCTGGCGTTGAGCGTACCGGCGGCTTCGTCGCCAACCTTTACCGCCAATGCCACGCTGTCAAAGCGCATCGGCATGGAGCTGTAATTGCGCAGGCGCAATTCCACTTCCCAGTTGCCGTCATTGCCGACGCTCAGCTGCTGGATGCTGGCGGCCGGTTCGGAAACACGCTTGACCGGGCCATTGCCGCAGGCGGTAAGTGCAAGTGCTAGTACGGCCATCAAGGCGTACTGGGGGCGAAAACGCATGGCGCGTGGTCCTCGGGTCCTGAGCTATCTCCCAAGAATACTACGGCGTATGGCGGCCTGCTGGGTACAGGTCAGCAAGATCAGCGACTATGACGCTGGGATGGCGGAACTGGTGCGGTCGTGCATCGAGTCATGCAGGGGGCAGAGGTTGCCGTCATTCGCGTCATTTTCTGGGGATTCATCAATGCGTTCATTCAAGTTGTTGCCGCTTGCAAGCGCTATCCGCGGCGGTCTGGCAGTTGTGGCGCTGTGCGCCTCCGTTCCGGCGCTGGCAGCGCCACCGCAGTTCGATCTTCAAGCAGGCAGCATCGAGGACGTATTGCCCGAATTTGCCCGCCAGGCTGGCGTGCAGATCATCGCCCCGGCGCATTCAGGCGGGGCCCAGCGGATTGAAGTGCCCGAATTGAAGGGGCAGATGGAGCCGCGCCAGGCGCTGGCCCGCTTGCTCACCGGCACCGGCCTGAGCGTGGCCTCGGATGACGGCCGCACCATTACTTTGCGTGCGGCTGCCCCCATGCTGGCCTCGCTGTCAGGCCTTGGTGGCTTGGCGGCAGGGCAGGCGGTGCAGCAGGAGGTCGCTCAACCAGTGCCGCCGTCGGCAGCCAGTCCGAGCGTCAACACGCTGGACCAGATCACCGTGGTCGGCAGCCAGATCAAGGGCGCCAAGACCGCTGCAATCCTGCCGGTAGCGACCTTGCAGGCCGAACAGATCGAAGCCACCGGCGCTGTGTCCGGCGACGAGCTGTACCGCTCCATCCCGCAGATGGGCGATGTCTCGTTCAGTGGTACCAATGGCGGCAACAGCTCCAACTACGCACGCGGCGATATCGCCTCGGTCAACCTGCGCGGTCTTGGCGTCGGCAATACCTTGCTGCTGATCAACGGCCGCCGCACTGTGGTTCATCCCACCAGCCAGGCCGATGGCAACCTGGTGCCGGTGCTGACCTACAACGCCAATGCAGTGCCGGTGTCCAACCTGCGTCGTGTCGAAGTGCTGCTTGACGGCGCGGCCGCCATCTACGGCACCGATGCGGTGGCCGGTGTGGTCAACAACGTGCTGCGCGACGATATGGACGGCGGCACCATCAGCGTGCAGAAGGGCTTTGGCGAAGGCGCCGACCTGCGCGATATCGGCGTCAACGGCATGTGGGGCAAGAACTCCGCAGACCTGCGCTCCAACATCACCATTGCTTTCAACTACTACAACACCACCGGCTTGAACTCGCTGGACCAGGACTGGACCAGGAACGGCAACCGTGCGGCCGACTTCCTCGGCACGCCGTTTGAAGGTCTTGCCGGTACCGATAACCGTAACACCAACAGCCCGTGGGGCAACTTCACCGTGGTCGGCCCGCGGGTGTCGAAGAACGGCACCTGGTTGACCACCACTGCCGGTGCCTTCCATGTGCAGCCCACCAGCAATAGCGGCTGTGCGGCGACCATTGCTGACGGCCTGTGCGTCCAGTCCGGCAGCAAGGCCACTTCCGGTGCCGACGCCAACCTGCGCGACAACCAACAGGGCCAGTATCCGCTGTCGATCAGCCCAGACGTCCGTCGCCTGAACCTGTTCGTCACCGGTAAGCATGATTTCGACAACGGCCTGTCGTTCTTCAGCGAGGCTGGCATCTACAACTCGCGCGCCTACAGCCTGCAGAACGGCGTCAATACCATCACCGCCTTGCCGATGACGGTGGCTGCCAGCAACTACTGGAACCCGTTCGGTGCGATGTACCTGCCCGACGGCTCGCTCAACCCGAATCGCCTACAGGGTTTGAACATCGGCGCCAACGGCGTGCCGGTGACCATCACCAGCTACCGCTTCGAGCGACCGACCCGCATCGAGGTCAACAACACCCAGGTGCGTGCCTTGGCCGGCCTGCGCGGCTTCCACTACGGCTTTGACTGGGAAAGCGCCGCGCTGTACTCGGCTGCCAGGGTCAAGGACACCCAGGATGCAGTGAGCATGTCGCTGTTCCAGCAGGCCCTGGCCAATCCCACCGCATCGGCCTACAACCCGTTCTGCGGCGGCTGCAACGACTGGGACAAGCTGGACCAGTTCTTCTACAAGGCACAGCGCCAGAGCAAGACCGAGCTGTTCCTGTGGGACTTCAAGGCCTCGCGCGCGGACCTGTTCAAGACCTGGGCCGGCGATGTCGGCATGGCCGCCGGCCTGGAAGTGCGCCACGAAACCCAACGCGATGATCGTGATGCCCGCGTTGATGGCTCGGTGACCTTCACCGATGCGATCACCGGCGTTGCCTATCCCAGCGACATGTACGGCGTCAGCCCGACCCCGGACACCTATGGCTCGCGCACCGTCGCCGGTCTGTTTGCCGAGTTCTCGGTGCCGCTGGTGTCGCCGGAAATGAACATCCCGCTGGTGCGTTCGCTGGACCTGCAGGTGGCCGGCCGCGCCGAGCGCTACAACGATTTCGGCAATGTCGCCAAGCCGAAGCTGGCGCTGGGCTGGCAGGTGTTTGATGGTCTGACCCTGCGTTCTTCCTGGGCCAAGGGCTTCCGTGCGCCCAACCTGGAGCAGATCAACGCCACGGTGGTGAGCCGTTCCAACACCCGCACCGACTATATCCAGTGCGAGGCGGACAAGCGCAGCGGTGCACAGCCGGCGTTCGCCAACTGCGGCGGCTACAGCTACTCCACCACCGCGCGTCGCTCGGGCAACCCGGACCTGAAGCCGGAAACCTCGACCAATACCAGCGCCGGCCTGGTCTTCCAGCCGCGCTTCATCCCGGAGAACTACGGCCGCTTCACCTTCGCCGTTGATTACTACAAGTACGAGCAGGAGGGCATCATCGGCCTGTTCGGTGAAGGCAATGCGCTGATCCTGGACTACATGCTGCGCCAGCAGGGCGGTAGCAACTCGGCGGTGGTGCGTGCAGATGCGACCGCTGACGACATCGCCCGCTTCGCCGGCACCGGTCTGGCTGCTGCCGGCAAGGTGCTGTACGTCACCGACCAGTACGTCAACCTGGAGCCGCAGACCCTGCGTGGCGTTGACTACAACTTCAGCTGGAACTCGCCGGAAACCGCCATCGGCCGCTTCGATCTTTCGGTTACCGGTACCCACCTGATCGAGTTCTACCGCCAGCGTTCGCCGGCACTGCAGGCGCTGGAAGATGCCAAGTCCGCAGGGCTGGTGGATCCGTCGATCCGTATCACCGGTGGTGGTGACCTGATCGGCAATGGCGGTAACCCGGAATGGAAGTGGTCCGGCACGCTGACCTGGCGCTACCAGCAGTTGTCGGTGGGCGCGAGCGCGCGTTATGCGAGCTCCTACGTCGAGAACGGCCTGACCCTGGCCGATGGCACGCCGTGGACGGTGAAGTCGCAGACGCTGGCTAACGCTTTCGTGAAGTACGACTTCGCACGCGAAGGCTGGCTCAACAACGTGGCGGTCAAGGTCGGTGCCAACAACATCGCCAACAAGCGCCCGCCGATCTCCGACGACGTGTTCGGTTACCCGTCGGGTGTCTACCAGGCTAATCCGCGTTACTGGTACCTCAACGTGAGCAAGGCGTTCTGATGCAGAAAAACGTTCCATTCCGCCACGTGGCGGGAGCCGGGCAGGTGCCGCGATGAACGCGGCGCTTGCGCGGGAGCGTGCTGGCTGGTTGGCCGAGCACATATTGCCTTGCGAGCCTGCCCTGCGCGACTGGCTGCGGCGACGCCTGTCGCTGCGCCAGGACGTGGATGACGTGATCCAGGAGACCTACGCCATCCTCGCCGGCATGGCGGATGTATCGCACATCCTGCAGCCCAAGGCCTACGTGTACTCGGTCGCCCACTCGGTTGTGCTGCAACAGTTGCGGCGCGCACAGGTGGTGTCGATCGAGGCCGTGGCCGAGATCGACCGCGTCGCCATCATCGGTGACGAAGTCAGCCCGGAACGGATGGCGTCGTCACGACAGGAACTGGCGCGCATAGGCGCCTTGATCGAGAGCCTGCCGGACAAGTGTCGGCAGGCGTTCGTGCTGCGGCGTGTGGAAGGCTACTCGCAGCGCGAGATCGCTGAACGCATGCAGATCAGCGAGAACACCGTGGAGAAACACATCTGCAAGGGAATCCGGGTATTGATGGATTCGATGAAGCGTGATGACGACGTAATGCAGAAGAGTAGTGAGCGGTTGGCCGCGGAAGGAGCAAGGCATGCGCGTCGGCGCTGATGCGAGTATTGATGATGTAGCCGCCAGTTGGGTGGCGCGCGAGGACCGCGCGCAACTCACGGTGGAGGAACGTGCGCAACGAGATGCCTGGCTGGAAGCCGATACGCGCCACTTTGGCGCTTATGCCCGCGCCCATGCGGTGCTGGCGCGTACCGACCGCGCACGCGCGCTGTCGGCCGGCGAAATGGACCGTGCATTCACCGCACGCGCGCCACGACGGGCGCGGCGTGTGCTGCGTTGGGCCGTGGGTCTGGCTGCCGTGGTTGGCGCGCTCGCCATCGGCGTGCAACGCCAGGACGACGGTGCCGAGTACTTCGCCACCCGCAAGGGCGAGATCCTGCGCGTACCGCTGCAGGACGGCTCGGCGATCACGCTGGATTCGGACTCGCAGGTGCGGGTGCAGTTCAGCGCGACGCGCCGTGATATCCACTTGCTGCAGGGCGAGGCCTTGTTCGACGTGGCCAAGAATCCGCAACGCCCGTTCGTGGTACGCGCGGAGGAAACCGATGTCACCGCGGTAGGCACCAGTTTCGCGGTTAGCCTTACCGAACGCCGCAGCGGTGGCGTGGAAGTGCTGGTGCGCGAAGGCATCGTCGATGTGACCGATACCCAGGGGGCGGTCGCCCCGGCACGATTGGTAGCCAACTATCGCGCGCTGGCCAACCGCAGCCACGGCATCCGCATCGAGGCCGTGCCCACGGATGATGTGGACCAGCAACTGGCCTGGCGCGAAGGCATGTTGTCGTTCAACGGCGACACCTTGTCGGTGGCGGCGGCGCAGTTCCTGCGCTACAGCGATACCCGCATCGTCATTGATGACCCGCTGGTTGGCAGCCGTCGCATCGTTGGCCTGTATTCGGCCAGTGACCCGCGCGGCTTCGCCAACAGCGTCGCCCTTAGCCTTGGCCTGGTGGTGCAGCAGCGCGGAGACGTGGTGCGGCTGAGCTCCCCTGATGCCGCACCGCATACGGCGCGGTCCATGCAATGAATCCGGATAAAAACATGCACTACAACAGCAAGCGTGGTTTCGCCTTGGCGGTGCTCACCGCGGCATTACTGGGGGCAGGGCAGGCCAGCGTGGCCGCTACTGCCGGCGACAAGGCATTGTTGATCCGCGATGCAATGGTCTTCGATGGCACCGGGCGCGCACCTTATGCGGCCAGCGTGCTGGTCGAAGACGGTCGTATCGCCGCCATCGGCGCAGAGCTGGCAGCCCCCAAGGGCGCACGCGTGGTCAATGCACGTGGCCAGGCCTTGCTGCCGGGTCTGTTCGATCTGCACACGCACTGGACGCCGAACGCCACGCCGTCAGAACTGCCGCAGGTGGCAAACCTCTACATGGCGGCCGGCGTTACCACGGTCAGCGATTTCCACGAGCCGCCGGAAGCCTATGCGCCACGCCGCGCATGGCTGGCCTCGATTGCCGCGCCCGACGTCAAGTTCGCCGCGCGCATGAGCACGCCGCTCGGCCATGGCGCGGATTGGGGTGACGAGAACACCACGCGCTGGGTGAACTCACCCGAGGCTGCGCGTGCAGGCGTGCGTGCGGTGGCCGCCTACAAGCCCGACTTCATCAAGGCCTTCACCGACGGCTGGCGTTATTCCAATGCCGCCGACAACAGCAGCATGGACGAGGAAACCCTCACCGCGCTGGTCGACGAGGCGCACAAGAATGGCCTCAAGGTGTTCACCCATACGGTGATGGTCAAGCGCGGCAAGGCCGCCGCACGCGCGGGCGTGGACGTGATCGCGCACAGCGTGCAGGACGGTGCGGTTGACGATGAGTTAATCGCGTTGATGCGCGAGCACGGTACCGCCTATGCACCCTCGCTGGCGGTATATCTGCCCGAGCGCGTCGATGGCAGCGGACGCAACAACGGCAAGCCGGATGTGCTGGCCCAGCGCGAGCAGAACTTCGCCAACGCCTTGCACAACGTCAAGACGCTGCACGATGCCGGTATCCCGGTAGTGGTGGGTACCGATGCAGGCATGACCGGCACACCGCATGGCACATCGACCCTGCGCGAACTGGAGCTGCTGGTGCAGGCCGGGCTGACCCCGAGCGAGGCGCTGCTGGCTGGTACCTCGGCCAGCGCCAAGGCGCTGGGCGTGAATGACCGTGGCAGCATCGAGGTCGGCAAACGTGCGGATCTGTTGCTGGTAAGCGGTCGCCCGTGGGAGAGCATCGGCGACGTTCGCAATACGCAGCAGGTATACGTGGCCGGTCGCCAGGTGCAAGGCAAGGGCGCGGTGTTGCCGGCCGGCAACAAGGCCTTGGCCTTGCCAGCGCAGCCGGTGCAGGCCCTGGTTGATGACTTCGAGCGCACTGATGGCCGTACTGCGCTGGACACGCTGCGCGTGGACGAGGCTGACGGCGGCAATGACCGTACCGCGCAGGTGACCGAGATCGTGGCACGCGAGACCGGCGGCAATGCACTGGCGACCCAGGCCAAGCTGTCCAGCAAGGACACTGCCTTCGCTGCGACGATCCTGCCGCTGAGCCGTGGTTCGGTGGCGCCGGTGGATGCGCGTTCTTATCGCGGCATCCGCTTGGAACTGCGTGGCAGCGCACCGGAATTGCAGCTGGAAGTGCGGGCGTTGGGCAACCGTCGTTTCATTGCCTCCCTGCAGGCCGGGGCGCAATGGCAGACGGTGGAGATTCCCTTCACCGCACTGCAGGGCCAGCCGCCGTATCGCGCCAAGGCACCCGTGGCGGTGTGGAAGGGCGATGACCTGCAGCAGCTGGTTGTCTCCGGCAGCGGTGAGCCCGGCAGCAAGCTGTGGTTCGAGATCGACAACGTCAGTTTCTATTGATGCGTGAGGCTGGCTGGATGAAGACCCGTTATCTGCGTGCCGCTCTGCTGGCAGCGTTGCTTCCTCATGCAGGAGCCACGCTTGCCGCGGACGTGATCAGTACGTTGGACAGCTACGCGCAGCGGCAGGCAGAGCTTGGGCAACAGTTGTGGCAGCAGCCCGAGCTCGGCTATCTGGAACATGCATCCTCGGCGTTGCTGCAGAAGGAACTACAGCAGGCGGGCTTCCATATCCAGGCCAATGTCGCAGGCATGCCGACGGCCTTCGTCGCAAGCTTCCGCAACGGCAGCAAGGGCCCGGTGATCGGGCTGCTGGCAGAAATGGATGCGCTGCCGGGCATGGCCCAGGCAGCAGAGCCGGTGCGCAGCGTCATTGCCGGCCAGGATGCCGGCCAGGCCTGCGGCCACAATCTGTTTGGTGCGGCGTCGGTGGGCGCAGCCCGCGCCTTGGCGCAGTGGATGCAGCAGACCGGAACGTCCGGCGAAGTGCGGCTGTACGGAACGCCGGCGGAGGAGGGCGGCTCCGGCAAGGTATACATGGCCAAGGCGGGGCTGTTCGATGACGTGGATGTGGTGCTGCATTGGCATCCGTCCGACGAGAACTCCGCTGCACAAGGCACCACCCTGGCCAATATCAGCGGCAAGTTCCGCTTCCACGGGCGTGCCGCCCACGCGGCAATCGCCCCCGAACGCGGCCGCTCCGCGCTGGACGGCGTGGAAGCCTTCAATTACATGGCCAACCTGATGCGCGAGCACGTGCCCGACGGCACCCGCATCCATTACGTGATCAGCAACGGCGGTGCCGCACCCAACGTGGTGCCGGATGCGGCCGAGGCTTACTACTACGTGCGCCACACCGACCCGGCGGTGGTGCGCGACGTGATCGAGCGTCTGCAGAAGGCGGCTGAAGGCGCGGCAATGGGAACAGGTACCACGGTCGAATTCGAACCGACCGGCGGCGTGTACTCGCTGTTGCCTAACGACACGCTGGGGCAGGTGATGCAGACAGCACTGCAACAGGTTGGTGGTGTGCAGTACGACGCGACCGAGCAGACGTTTGCGAAGAAGCTGCAGGAGAGTTTGGAAAAGCGCCCGGAGTTGCAGCAGGCGACGCAATTGCAGTCCTACCGTGCGGACCTGGCGGGCAGCGCATCCACCGACGTCGGTGATGTCAGCTGGAACGTCCCCACGGTTGGCGTCGGCACAGCCACCTGGGTACCCGGAACCCCGGCGCACAGCTGGCAGGCAGTAGCGGCATCGGGCATGTCGATCGGCGCCAAAGGCGCGTTGAACGCGGCCAAGGTAATGGCCCTGGCCGGCGTGCAGCTGCTGCAGTCGCCGGAGCTGGTAGCCAAGGCCAAGCAGGAGTTCGGTGACCGCCGTGGTGCAGGCTTCCGCTACATACCGCTGCTGCAGCGGGATGCACCGCCACTGGACTATCGGCGCAAGACCAAGGACTGAGGCACGCTGTCGCGCGATTGCAACCTTGGTTCTACGCGGGCTTCACCGCTGCGTGGGCAAGGTGGCGGCCGGAGTGATGTTGCTGGGTAGCCCATCGCGCCCTCGGGCGGCGACCCGACCCCCTCCATCGGGTCGCCGCTTGTGTTCGAGCAGGGCATGGGCATTTTGCGTGGTGCAGGCAACAGCGCTATGCTCGGGTCGCCGTGTGGGGCGGTAGCTCAGCTGGGAGAGCGTCGCGTTCGCAATGCGAAGGTCGGGAGTTCGATCCTCCTCCGCTCCACCAAGTATTCAAGCAAAGAAGCCGCATCGGATGATGCGGCTTCTTTGCGTTTTTGCGCTGGGAACAGGCGGTTTGGTGAATTTTTCGCCATGCGGCGGAGCAGCTTCTGTATCTGAAGCCACGCTACACAAGGCATTTCGAGGAATTTTCAGCGGATGTGAAAATTTTTGTGAAATTGGCTTGCCGAAACCGAAATAGCTCCGTAATATACGCCTCCTCGACGGCAGCAACGCCGACGAAAACAAAGTGGCCGAGTAGCTCAGTTGGTAGAGCAGGGGATTGAAAATCCCCGTGTCGGCGGTTCGATTCCGTCCTCGGCCACCAAAATTTCAAGGGTTCGCAGAAATGCGAGCCCTTTTTTGTTGTTTGTTTGCACCGTATTTGCACCGGTTGCGGTTGTATTGGTGCTTTGGTTTTGCGGTTTGTGGGTGCGGCGTAAGCTGCGAAGCTGGGGTTGCTGAAACTGCAAAGAGAGATCGCGATCTTGTGGGTCGTTTGCGTCGCGGCTTGCGCCGCTCTCACAAATGCGTGTACATGCGTTCTTTGGTGGTTTTGCCGAGCATGGCTCGGCACTACATTGGATGCGTGCCCCGACATTGTCGGGGCTCTGGGGCTCAGTTGCTTGGCAACAGCGGCCGCAGCACAGGCTCCAGCTGTTCGCGACGCCAGCCGGCCAGCGCGGTCGGCCATTCGCCGCTTTCCAGCAGCGCTTCCAGGTGCTTGCGCGAAGCAAGCAGCCCTTCGGGTAGTTCCAACTCGGCACTGCGCTTGCTGACCGCATCCTGCAGGCGTTTGATGGTGTTCTTGTTGCCGTCGGTGGCTGGCAGCGCCATCGGTGCGTCGGCTTCGTCGGCAAGCGGGGTGTTCAGCGCTTCCCACACCTGCTGGGCCAGCTTGCGCGGGGCCTTGGGGAAGCGGCCGAAGACTTTCAGCATGGCCTCGTAGTCGGCTGGTGTGGTGCGTGCCAGCACGTTGGCAAGTTCATTGTCCAGGATCCAGCTGCGCGGCTTGTCGCTGCTGCGGGCTTGCTGATCGCGCCAGCGCAGCAGGCGCAACAGGCGCAGCTGGGCGTCGCGCTCCAGCACCTGCGAGGAGCGCATCGACAGGTGCGGCCAATGCTCGCCTTCGTCGCCCTCGACGCTGGCCAGCAGGCGCTCGCCATCGTCCTGCAGCCATTGCATACGGCCTGTGGCCTGCAGCTTGGCGCTGATGGCGTCGTGCATGGCAAACAGGTATTCGACGTCGTCGGCGGCGTATTCCAGCTGCGCGTCGCTGAGCGGGCGCTTGAGCCAGTCAGAGCGGGTCTCGCCCTTGGGCAGGGTGACGCCGGTAATTTCGGCCACCAGCTTCTGGTAGCCCATGCCGCCGCCAATGCCGGCCAGTGCCGCGCCGATCTGGGTGTCGAACAGCGGCCGTGGCAGCGCGTCGCAGGCGCATTTGAAGGCGACCAGGTCTTCGCTGGCGCTGTGCATGATCTTGGTGATCGAGGTGTCGGTCAGCCAGGGCTTCAGCGCCTCGCACATGCCGGGAATCAATGGGTCGATCAGCAAGATCTCATCGCCGACCGCCATCTGCACCAGGGCCAGTTGCGGCCAATAGGTGCGTTCGCGGATGAATTCGGTGTCCAGCCCGATCCGGCTCGGGCGCTGGCGGTAGCGTTCTTCCAACTCCGCCGGGTGTTTGATCCAGTAAGCCACGTGGGGTTCCGTCAACTGCAGGGTTTGCTCAGGCAGGCGAGAATAGCCTAACGTCGGGCCGCTCCCGGGAAAGTGTGCAAGGTAATGGAGGCGTTTTTGGGTAAAACCGGCCAATTGTTGGGTCTGACGGCGCTGTTATTGGCGTTGGCGGGGTGCAGCGGCAGTGCGCCGCAGCCGCCTTCGGCTGCGCCAAATGCGGAGCCTGCAAAGAAACCCAGCTTGAGCGAGCGGCTGGAAGCAAGGGCTGAAGCACGTGCCGAAGCCAAGGCCGACGCGGCCGCGGCTACGAAGGCGGAGCCTGCAACGCCCGATCCCATCCCGCAGGTTGAGGAAATGACGCTGCCGGTCTGGAACGCGCCGGAAGTCAGTCTGCAGCCCGGGCAGCTGGCCGAAGCACGCAAGGCGGCCGACAAGGCGCTGGCCGAGGACAGGTTGTACCGCGACGCCGAGGACGCCATTCCGCTCTACCTGGCGATCCTGGCCCAGCAGCCGAAGGACAGGGCCGCGCAGCGCGGCCTGGACAAGGCCCGCCAGCGTCTGCGCGCGCAAGCCACCGCCTTGATGGCACAACCGGAGAACCAGCGGCAGGCCTTGGCCCAGGCCGCCGAAATCGCTGGTGTAGCGGTTGCCTTGGCGCCTGTGGGCAAGGCCGAGCAGGCCTTGCAGCAGCGTATCGCTGTGGCGCGGCGGCTGTTGGCATTGAACCGGGCTGGCGAACAGGCCCTGCGCCAGCATCATTTTGGTGAGGATGGCGGTGGTGCGCAGGCGGCGTTCCGCGAAGTACTGGCTACTGACCCGCTCAACAGCCGTGCAAGGCAGGGCTTGGCGGCAGTGGAAAGCGGCCTGATCCGCCGCGCTGAGCATGCCGCCGCGATGGAGTCGGATTTCGCCGCAGCTGCACGCTGGCTGGACAAGGCCACTACCATCCGCGGCGAAAGTGTGACCCTGAAGGACGCCCGCGCGCGCATCGAAGGCATCCGCACCGCCCAGCTTGATGCGCTGCGCGAAGGCGGGCTGCGTGATCTGGTCTCGTCCAAGGGGCTCAAGGATGCGCGGCTGAAGCTGGCCCAGGCCGAACGCATCGCGCTGCCCGGCGACCGTACCGTGGCCTTGCTGCGCGAGCGCATCGAACTGGTCACCCATTACGGCAGCTTCCGCCCGGGGCAGGTGTTCAGTGATGCCTTGAGTGAAGGCAGTCGCGGCCCGCAGATGGTGGTGGTGCCGTATGGCAGCTTCCAGATGGGGGCCAGCGAGGGTGAGATCGGCAGCAGCGATGCCGAGCGCCCGCAGCATCTGGTGAACTTCGAGCGCGGCTTTGCGATGTCGATCACCGAAGTCACCGTGGCTGATTTCCGCCGTTTCGTGGAAGCGGCCAAGGCGCGTCCGCGTGCGACCCGGCGCGGCCATTCCATTGTCTATGACGAGCGCAGCGGCAACTTCATCCGCCGTAGCGGGGTGGACTGGCAGTCCGATTACAACGGCGTCAAGGCCGCACCCAATAGCCCGGTGATGCATGTCAGCGTGCGCGACGCTGAGGCCTACGCGGCTTGGCTGTCCGATCAGACCGGGCGCTACTACCGCCTGCCTAGTGAATCGGAGTTCGAGTACGCGTTGCGGGCTGGCAGCCAGGGGCGCTTCCCGTGGGGGCGTTCGATGACGCCACCGGAGAACAGCGGCAACTTCACCGGCAGCCTCGACGTATCGCCCAGCGGCCGACACTGGAACAACGCCTTCGTCGGCTATGGCGACGGCTTCTGGGGCACCGCCCCGGTGGCCATGTTCCGCGCCAATGCCTGGGGCCTGCACGACATTAGCGGCAATGTCAGCGAGTGGGTTGCCGATTGCTGGCACGCCAGCTACCGGCGCGCACCGGCCGATGGCGCGGCCTGGTACAACCCGGGCTGCCGACAACGGGTGATCCGCGGTGGCAACTGGGCCAACGCGCCGGAGCAGACCCGAGCTGCGTGGCGGCAGTCACAGGACTCGGACGTCACCTCGGCGCGTATCGGCTTTCGCTTGGTTCGCGGAATTTGACCTTGCCGCGGCGTACGCTAGCGTTACCATCGACCATGGCCAGCCCGGCCCAGACGGAATCCAGCCATGCGACAAGATCCTTTTGGTAACCAAGGCAATGGCGGTCAACGTCGGCGCGGTGGCGGCCTGTTTGGCAATATCCGTTGGGTGATCCTGCTGGGCTTCGCGGTGTATGGCGGCTGCTATTACTTCGGCAATCGCTCGGTGGACCCGTATACCGGCGAGAAGGTGCTGATCGACAGTTCACTCAACGCCAGTGAAGAGAAGGCGATGGGGCTGCAGGCCTACCAGGAGATCCTGGCGCAGGAACGCCCGGTCGATCCCAATTCGCAGATTGCCCGCCAGGTGCGCGAGATTGCAAATCGCCTGATCGCCAAGGTCGACGTGGTGGAAACCTCATTGGCGCAGGAGCACGGCTTGCAGCCGCAGCACTTCGCCAAGGACTTCGAGTGGGATGTGAACGTGCTGCAGTCCGATCAGGCTAATGCCTTCTGCCTGCCCGGCGGCAAGATGGCGGTCTATACCGGGCTGATCCCGGTGGCGCAGAACGCCGATGCGCTGGCGGTAGTGATGGGTCACGAAATTGCCCACGCATTGCTGCGCCACGGCGCGCAGCGCATGGCACAGCAGAAGCTGACCCAGATCGGGCAGATGGCCGGCGCTGCCAGTGGCATGGACGGCCAGCAACAGCAGATGATGATGTCGGCCATGGGCTATGGCTATCTGCTGCCGTATGCGCGTTCGCATGAAACCCAGGCTGACGAAGTCGGACTGATGCTGGCCGCAGCTGCGTGTTTCAACCCGGAGGAGGCGGTGCCGCTATGGCAGCGCATGAGCGAGGCCAGTGGCGGGCAGGCGCCGCCGGAGTTCTCTTCCACCCATCCCAATCCCGGCACCCGCATCCAGAACCTGCAGGCGTTGATGCCCAAGGCGCTGGAGTACAAGCAGCGCTTCTGCACCGCAGGACCGGCAGCACGGCAGTAAGCATCACTGCGGACTGCACAAAGACATAACGAACGCCGGTGGATCCTCACCGGCGTTTTCATTTGATGGTGGGATGGCTGATGCGACGTGGTGCGGCGTTTGGCTTTGGTTTTGGAGTGTTGTTGATCGGGGTGATGGTCAGCTGTGGCTGGGCGGCACATGCCAAGCAGCTGTCCGCTGGTCGCTATGGCCGCGTGCAGGTGATGGAGCCGCCGGCCGCGCCGCGCGGCCTGGTGATCTATTTTGCAGACCCGGCGTTGCCGCAGACACAGCGCATGCATGTTGCCGGAGAGTTGGCGCAGGCCGGCGCATGGGTGGCGGTGGTGGATGCCGCGCGCTATCGGGAGCAGTTGCAACATGGCAATGGCAGCTGCCGGGCGATGGCCGACGATGCAGCGCTGCTCACCCAGAAGCTGCTCAAACGCGAGCGCGCCGAGCAGTTCTTCCTGCCGGTATTGTTTGGCCAAGGCAGCAGCGCTGACCTCGTGCGCGCCAGTGCTGCCGGGGCTGCGCCGGGCGAATTTGCGGCGGCGCTGGTCACTGCGACCAGCGCCGGTTCGAGTGATATCGATTGCGCTGGCGGAACGGCCACCGTGCAGGTCAAATCGTTGTCGGAGCAAGCGCTGTTGGCCGCTTTACCAGCGACGCTGAGCGCCGCACCTGCGCAGGGTGTGGCGACCTTGCCGCTGGTCGAGATGCCGATTGCTGGCAGCAAGCGGATGGTGGTGCTGATCTCAGGCGATGGTGGCTGGCGCGACCTGGACAAGGGCTTGGCACATGAACTCAACCAGCGCGGCATATCCGTCGTCGGCTGGAACAGCCTGCGTTACTTCTGGAAGAAGCGAACCACAGCTCAGCTGGCTGCCGACCTGGACAGTGTTCTGCGCACCTATCGGCAACGTTGGCAGGCCGACGATGTGGCGTTGGTTGGCTATTCGTTTGGTGCGGATGTGCTGCCATTTGCCTATCCGCTGCTCAGTGAGCAGGAGCGTGGTCCGGTGCGACTGGTGTCGCTATTGGGGCTTGCGCACGGTGCTGATTTCGAGGTGCGGGTAGGCGGCTGGTTGGGCTGGTTCCGGGCCCAGGAGGTGCCTGTGCAACCTGCTTTGGCCGGTTTGCAGCCGGTCGCACACCAGTGCGTCTACGGTACTGAAGAAAAAGACAGCCTATGCCGCGACCTGCGAGGCGATGCACACATGCAGGTGGTCGAACTCCCCGGCGGGCATCATTTCGACCGTGATCCGGGCAAGCTGGCAAAGATCATCGTCGATCGTTGGGATGCCGCACCGGCTCAGCCCTGAGTGGAGTCGCCTGTTGCTGGTTTGGCGGCAACCTGCTCAACCCGCAGCTGCAGCTCACCTTCGGCCAGGCGCGCGCGCAGCTGCTCGCCGGGCTTGACCTGCTCGGCGTTACGTACCAGAGCGCCGTCTTCAAGCTTGGTCAGGATCGAATAGCCACGTGCCACGGTAGCCAACGGGCTCACCGCTTCCAGCGAGCGGGCGAGCCCGCGCAGGCGCAATCCATCGCGTTGCAGCTGGCGCGCCATGGCCGCATGGGCGCGCGGCGCCAAGGTCGCCAGTTTCTCGGCCAATGCGCTCAAACGGCGCTGCGGCTGGGTGCTGCGCAGCACGGTGGCGGCATGCCGGAGCCGGGCCGCGCGACGTTCCTGTTGTTGTTGCCAGGTGGCGTGCAGGCGCGCGAACGCAGCCTCCTGGCGATGCTTGAGCAGGTTCAGTCGTGCCTGCGGGCTATGTGCCTGCAACCGCAAGGCGGCGCGGTCGGCGCGCTGCATGGCCTGGCTCATCGCGTGTACCTGCAGCTGCTGCAGGCGCTGCGCCAACCGGCGTACCCGTAACGCAAGATCGCGTTGATCCGGCACCAGCAGCTCGGCGGCCACGGAAGGCGTCGGCGCGCGCAGATCGGCGGCGAAATCGCTGAGGCTGAAGTCAGTTTCGTGGCCTACCGCCGAGACCACCGGCGTGTTGCTGGAGGCGACCGCACGCGCCAGCTGCTCATCGTTGAATGCCCACAAGTCTTCCAATGAACCGCCACCACGGGTCAGCAGGATCACGTCGTAGCGGCCGCTGGCATCCGCCTGGCGCAGCAATGAGGTGATCTGCGGTGCCGCGGTTGCGCCCTGTACCAGTGACGGCAGCAGCTCGACTTCCAGCATCGGGAAGCGCCGCTCCAGCACGCTCAATACGTCGCGCACCGCAGCGCCACTTGGTGAGGTGATCACCGCCAGGCGGCGTACATGCGCAGGCAGCGGACGCTTGCGTGCTGGATCGAACAGGCCTTCGGCTTCGAGCCTGGCTTTCAGTTCGTCATAAGCGCGGCGCAACGCGCCTTCGCCGGCTTCTTCCATGTGATCGAGGATCAGCTGGTAGTCGCCGCGTGCTTCGTAAAGGGTCAGGCGGCCACGCACCAATACGCGCATGCCTTCGCGCGGGATGAACTTCAGCCACTGGCTCTTGGGCTTGAACATCGCCGCACGCACCTGAGCGCGGGCGTCCTTCAGGGTGAAGTACAGGTGCCCGGAGGCAGGTCGGCTGACACCGCCCAGTTCGCCTTCCACCCACACCATCGGGAAGGCGCTCTCCAGAAGATCGCGCGCCAAGGTGTTGAGCTGATTGGGGGTGAGGACGTCGTTGCTGGAAGTCATGGTTCAACTGCTATGCCGGTAGGGCGCACGTCTGTGCCGAGGGCGCAGGCGAGCTGACGGCCGCTATCTTACGGGAGCGATTGCGCCGGCCGGGGAAATCGGAGAGGGATCAGGGCTTCTGCGCGTCGTCGGCATGCCGCTGCAAGGCCCACTGCACATGCTCACGGACCACCTCGGAAGCATGCGCCTGGCGGCTTTGCAGCGCCTGTTGCGCTGCGGGCGAGGGTGCTGCGTTGCCCAGCGCCACGGCGATATTGCGCAGCCAGCGTTCGTGGCCACTGCGGCGGATCGGGCTGCCTTCGGTGCGGCGCAGGAACTCGTCCTCTTCCCAGGCGAACAGCTCGGGTAGGGTGGCGGTGTCCAGGTTGTTGCGGGCGCGGAAATCCGGCTCGTCGGTGCGCTGGGCGAACTTGTTCCACGGGCACACCAGTTGGCAGTCATCGCAGCCGTAGATGCGATTGCCCATCAGCGGGCGCATTTCCAGCGGAATCGCGCCTTCGTGCTCGATGGTCAGATAGGAGATGCAGCGGCGCGCGTCCAAACGATGCGGGGCAATGATGGCTGCGGTGGGGCAGACATCGATGCAGCGCGTGCAGCTGCCGCAGTGTGCGGTGGCCGGCACATCCACCGGCAGCGGCAGATCGACGTAGATCTCACCGAGGAAGAACCACGAGCCGCCGTTACGGTCGATAAGACAGGTGTGCTTGCCGATCCAGCCCAGTCCTGCATTGCGCGCCAGAGCGCGCTCCAGCACCGGCGCCGAGTCGACGAAGACCCGGTAACCGAACTGGCCGATTTCGCTGGCGATACGCTCGGCCAGCTTCTGCAGGCGGTTGCGCATGAGCTTGTGGTAATCGCGGCCCAGCGCATAGCGCGCCACATAGGCGCGCTCGCCGTCATTCAGGGTCGCCCAAGCTTCAGCATCGTCCTTGTGGCCGTAGTCCAGGCCGACCGAGATGACCCGCAGCGTGCCGGGCAGTAGTTCCTGTGGGCGTGCCCGCAGGGTGCCGTGGCGGGCCATCCATTCCATCGTCCCGTACAGACCTTTGCCGAGCCAGTCGGCCAGATGTGCCTCATCCTCGCCCAGCTCGATGCCGCTGACCCCACAGCGCTGGAAGCCTGCCTCGCGGGCAAGCTGGCGGATGCGCAGCGACAACTGCGCCGGATTTGCGGCGGTAACGGCTTCAGACATGCTGCAAGTATAGAATTGCCAGCATGTCAGAGCCCGTCGAACTGTTCGATATCGCCGCTGCCCGCCAGATTGATGGGCAAGCGACCGCCGCCTTGGGTGGCGATGCTTACGTGCTGATGCAGCGTGCAGGCCACGCCGCCTGGCAGACCGTGTTGCAGTATTGGCCGCAGGCGCGGCGCATCGTGGTGGTCTGCGGGCCGGGCAACAACGGCGGGGATGGTTATGTGCTGGCCCGTCACGCCCGCCAGTCCGGACGCGACGTCAGCGTGCTGCACCTGCCGGAGGCCTCGCCACGCACGCCCTTGGCGCAGCGCGCCTGTACCGATTATCTGGCCGTTGGTGGCCATGTCGAGATTGCCCAGCATTGCCTGCAGCAGGCCGACCTGATCGTCGATGCGTTGTATGGCATCGGTTTCAATCGTGCCCCGCAGGCCGACGACGCGGCCCTGATCGCTGCGATCAACGCTGCATTGGCGCCGGTATTCGCGCTGGATGTGCCCAGTGGCGTCGATGCGCTCAGCGGCAATGTGGCCGGCGCCGCGGTCCGTGCGGCGCGGGTATTGCAGTTCATCGTGCCGCATCAAGGCCTGCACACCGGTGCAGCGCTGGAGCATGCCGGGCAGCGTTTGCTGGCGAATCTCGAAGTACCGGCTGCGGCATTTGATGGCGTCAGCGCGAGTGCGCTGCGCTGGGCCAAGCCGCAGTTGCTGGCGGCTCTGCCGCCGCGCAGGCTCAACACGCATAAAGGCGAATCGGGACATGTGCTGTGCGTAGGTGGCAACCATGGCAGCGGCGGCGCGGTGATGCTCGCTGCCGAGGCTGCGCTGCGCAGTGGCGCCGGTCTTTGCAGTGTTGCAACGCGCGCGCTACATGTGGCGCCGTTGTTGGCGCGTTGCCCCGAAGCGATGGTGCACGCTGTCGATAGTTCCGAGGACTTCGCGCCGCTGCTGGCGCGTGCCAGTGTCATCGCACTGGGGCCAGGGCTGGGCCAGGATGATTGGGCGCATGCGCTGTGGTCGGTGGTGCTGGCCAGCGGCAAGCCACTGGTGCTCGATGCCGATGGTTTGAATCTGCTTGCTGCAGATCCACGGCCGCTGCCGCAGGCGATCCTCACCCCGCATCCGGGCGAGGCCGCGCGCCTGCTCGGCACCGATACCGCCAGCATCCAACGTGATCGCTTCGCCGCAGCGCATGCGTTGGCTGCGCGCTACGCGGCGGTCGTGGTGCTCAAAGGTGCCGGTACTGTGATCGCCGCGCCGGGACAGCTGCCGCGGGTCATTGCAGCCGGCAACCCGGGGATGGCGGTAGGCGGCATGGGCGATCTGCTGACCGGCGCTGTTGCTGCAGTGCTTGCGCAAGGACTGTCGCTGTTTGATGCAGCCAGCACTGGCGCCCTGCTGCACAGCCTTGCTGGCGACGCAGCGGCCACCGAAGGTGAGCGCGGGCTGTTGCCACGCGATCTGTTGCCACACCTGCGGACGCTGGCCAATCCATAATGTCTCCCATGATCGAATTGTCTTTGCCCCAAGCCGAGAGCACCGACCTGCTGGGTCAGGCCTTGGCACAGACCCGGCCCGCGCAGGCGGTGGTTCACCTGCAAGGTGATCTTGGCGCCGGAAAATCCACCCTGGCCCGCGCCCTGCTGCGTGCGCTGGGCGTGCAGGGGCCGATCCGCAGCCCCACCTACACCTTGATCGAGCGCTATCCGCTGGATAACGGCGAAGCCTGGCATCTGGACCTGTACCGGATCGGCAATGCCGGCGAGCTGGATTTTCTTGGTCTAGACGACGCCAGTGCCGACTTGTGGCTGATCGAATGGCCCGAGCGCGGAGCAGGCGGGCTGCCGCCGCTGGACCTGGTGGTTGCGCTGGAGATAGACGGCCATGGCCGCCGCGCGCAGCTGCAGGCACATAGCCCAACCGGTGAAGCCTGGCTGCAGCGGCTGCGCAAAACGGAGCACTTGCAGGGGCTTTCTGCCCTGTAACAACAGGAAGTTACGGCAGGTTGCGGATTATTAAGGGAAAAAATGTTGCAATTACCGAAATCCGGTGATTGAATCCGCTCATGACTACGGGAAACCGCCTGTTCGCATTGTCTGTCGCCGTCGCCGGCCTGTGCCTGGCCAGCGCTTCTGCGTGGGCCGGTGAGATCCGGGGGCTGGGCTTGAGCGCTGGCGCGACCGGCACCCGGGCCGAGATCCAGCTGGCCGGTGGTGGCAGTTACAAGACCATCAGCCTGGCCGGTCCCAATCGTCTGGTCATCGATTTTCCTGACTCCACCAGCGTGCGCGGCCTCAAGTTGCCCGCGGCCGTTGGTGTGGTTACCGCCGTGCGCACCGGCAACCCGGTGCCTGGCACGTTCCGCATCGTGTTTGATCTGGCCGAATCGGTGGCCGCGTTCAAGCCACAGATGCAGGGGCAGGGTGCCGAGTCCAAGCTACTGATCGAGTGGCCGGGTGAAACCGCGCCGCGTGCGACCGCTGCGGTGGCCGCACCTGTTGCGAGTACGCCGCCGGCATCCGTGGCGCAGGCCGCTCCTGCAGTGAATCCTGCGCAGGCCCGTGCCGAGGCTGCCCGTGCTACCGCGGCGTTGACTGCGGCGGTGCGCCAGCAGGCGAGCACGCCGCCGGTCCAGGTTGCGCCGAATCCCGCACCAGCGTCGGCGCCGGTAACGACTGTCGCCGCCGCCATTCCGTCGGCAGCGCCGTCTACGTCTTCAGCAGCAGCCATCCTCAGCGGCCAGAGCACTCCGGTCCGTACGACGATCGCCACTGGTGTACCGACCCCGATCACGCGCCCGGCTGAGCCCGCTACCGTAGCGCCGGTCGCAGCGGCGGAAACGCCTGCGCCGCGTCCGGTCATGCCAAGTGACGCGTCACGAATTCGTATGGCGCCGGGCATGCGCAATCTGGTGGTTGCCATCGATCCGGGCCACGGCGGCCAGGATCCGGGTGCCGTCGGACCTACCGGCAAACGCGAGAAGGACGTGACGCTGGCCGTCGCACGTGAGCTGGCCCGTCAGGTCAATGCAACGCCAGGCCTGCGCGCATACCTGACCCGCGACACCGACGTATTCATCCCGCTGCCGATGCGCGCCCAGCGTGCGCGTGCTGCCAAAGCAGACATCTTCATCTCGATCCACGCCGATGCGGCTGAAAACCGCTCGGCGACGGGTTCCTCGGTTTATGTATTGTCGACCAAGGGCGCGTCCTCGCAGCGTGCGCGTTGGCTGGCGGACAAGGAAAACGCCGCCGACTTGATTGGCGGTGTCAGCCTCAGCCGTACCGAAGGCACCTTGGCCAACGTGCTGCTGGATCTGGCTCAGAGCGGCAACATGAAGGCGTCCGAAGATGCGGCCGGGCACGTGCTCGGCGGCCTCAAGCGCATCGGCAACAACCACAAGCCGAACCTTGAGCGGGCCAACTTTGCCGTGCTGCGTACCTCCGACATGCCGGCGATGCTGGTCGAAACCGCGTTCATCTCCAACCCGGACGAAGAGCGCCGCCTGATCGATCCGGCCTATCAACGTCGCATTGCCGGCGCTGTGCTGGATGGCGTGCATACCTTCTTCAGCCGTCAGCCACCGCCGGGTACCTTGTTCGCCGCTCGCGCCCAGGCTGAGATGGACGCTGCCGCTGGCACGGTTGCTGGTGGTAGCAAGTAAAGCAGCACAGGCTTGAAGCCAGCTGCTGGCGGGGTTTTAAGCTATGAGACATTCAGAAACCGATGCCAACGATGCGGGCATCGGTTTTTTTGTAGGAGCGGGGGGGGGCGCGGCGCGGCGACCGCGGGCGCGGGGGTTGGGGGGGGGCGGGGGGCCGGGGCCGCCACAAAAAAGGCGGGGGGGGGGGGGGGGGGGGGGGGGGGG